>NZ_JAUBQD010000007.1:0-157088 GCF_036701085.1 Microcoleus sp. Pol7_A1 | reverse complement strand
GTAACATTCTACGAATTACTAACAGGAAAGTTACCGTTCCAAACAGACGATCCAATGGATTTGGTACACTGCCACCTTGCCAAACAGCCAGTGGCAGCCTCAAGAGTTAACAATAGCGTTCCATTGGTGCTGTCTGAGATTGTCAGCAAACTGATGGCGAAGAATGCTGAAGGTCGCTATCAAAGCGCGCTGGGACTCAAGTACGACTTAGAAACTTGCTTATCCCAGTGGCAAGAGACAGGGGCGCTGACTAACTTTAAAATAGGGCAGCGAGATTTGTGCGATCGCTTCATCATCCCCGAAAAATTATACGGTAGAGAAAGCGAAGTATTCTCCCTGCTAGCGGCGTTTGACCGCGTGAGTGCAGGTAGCGCCGAAATGATGCTCGTTGCAGGTTTCTCCGGCATTGGTAAAACCGCTGTTGTCAACGAAGTTCACAAACCCATAGTTCGGCAGCGCGGCTACTTTATTAAAGGCAAATTTGACCAATTCCAACGCAACCTTCCCTTTAGTGCATTTGTCCAAGCTTTTCGCGATTTAATGGTACAATTGCTATCGGAAACAGATGCTAAAGTTGAACAATGCAGGTTAGAAATATTGACAGCTTTGGGCGATAGCGCTGGGGCGATAATTGAAGTCATTCCCGAACTCGAACGTATTATCGGGCAGCAACCGCCAGTCCCAGAACTTTCTGGCAGTGCCGCTCAAAATCGCTTTAATTTGTTGTTTGAAAAGTTTATTAAAGTATTCACAATAAAAGAACATCCCTTAGTAATTTTCCTGGACGATTTGCAATGGGCAGACTCAGCATCGTTAAAATTAATTCAACTGCTGATGAGTGCTACAGAACACCGCTATCTCTTATTAATTGGAGCTTATCGGGATAACGAAGTATTTCCAGCGCATCCATTAATGCTGACTTTATCAGAGATTCAAAAAACTGAAGCAAAGGTAAATACTATTACCTTAGCTCCGCTCGATCGAGCCGACGTAAATAGTTTAGTTGCCGATACTCTAGCTTGTTCTACAGCCTTGGCTCTACCTTTGACAGAACTCGTTTATCAGAAAACCCTAGGCAATCCATTTTTTAGCACACAATTTCTCAAATCTTTGCATGAAGATGGGCTAATTGAATTTAATTGTGAAGCTCGGTATTGGCAGTGCGATATTTCTAGAGTGCGCACCTTGGCACTAACGGATGATGTAGTAGAATTCATGGCACTTCAGTTGCGAAAGTTGCCACTTCAAACACAGTCAGTTTTAAAGTTAGCTGCTTGTATTGGCAATCAGTTCGATTTGGCGACCTTAGCAATTGTTGATGAAAATTCGCCAGTAGAAACCGCATCCGCTTTATGGAAGGCGCTGCAAGAAGGGCTAATTTTACCCATTAGTGAAATTTATAAGTTTTATCAAGCAGAGGGGAATAGCGAATCTGTAATCGGGAATGGTCAGGAATTTGACCACTTATCAATTACCCACGACCAATTACCCAAATACAAGTTTTTACACGATCGCGTTCAACAAGCTGCCTATTCCCTAATTCCCGATGACCAAAAACAGGCGACTCATTACCAAATCGGACAACTGCTGCTGCAACAGATTTCCGCAGAAGCAAGAGAAGACCGTATTTTTGAAATCGTCAATCAATTAAATCACGGAACTGCTTTAATTACCCAACCAACTCAACGAGAAGAATTAGCCCAACTCAATTTAATTGCCTGTCGCAAAGCTAAAACTTCAACCGCCTATCAAGCAGCGCATGAATATGCGACAGTGGGATTGTCTCTTTTGGGAAAAAACACTTGGCAGCAGCAGTATGAAATGACCCTCGCCTTATATGAATTAGCTGCGGAAGTAGCAATGCTAAACGGTAACTTTGAGGCGATGGAACAGTTCATTGATATTGTCATTCAACAGGCACGCTCGTTACCTGAAAAAGTCAATGTTTACTGCATTAGAATTCAATCTCATATTTCCCAAAGTAAACTGACATCAGCGATCGCGCTCGCCCAACCAGTCTTACAACAGCTTGGTGTCACCTTTCCTGAAACACCGACACCATCAGATATTCAACAGGAAATCCAACAGATTGAGGAACTCATTGGAGATCGGGAAATCGCTGATTTGGTTCACTTGCCTGAAATGAGGGATGCAGAAAAACTCGGTACTCTTAAAATTATCAATATCATTATCCCAGCCGCTTACCTCACTGGCTCTGCGCTGTACCCATTGCTGAATAGTTTCTCCGTTAAACTATCAATTCAGTACGGTAACACATCGACTTCTGCTTTAGGCTATGCAACCTATGGCAACATTCTCTGCAATTTCTTACAAATAGATACAGGATCGCAGTTTGGTTCCCTGGCACTCCAGGTTATTTCAAAACTCGATGCCAAAGCAAGTAAAACAGATGTTTTGATGATTTTGGGGATATTTATTGTACACCGCAAATCTCACATTAAAGAAACACTACCCCTCTTGCAAGAGGGTTACACCAGCGCCCTAGAATTTGGAAATCTGGTACTTGCTGGATATAATGGGCACACTTTTTGTCTCAATTCTTTTTGGTGCAGTCAACCCCTGGCTACCTTAGAGCAGGATATTTGCGCCTACTGCCATAGTTTGATGCAATTAAATCAATTGACAACCGCAAATTATTGCCGGATCTATTGGCAACCTGTTTTAAATCTGCTAGGTCTTGCAGAACATACCACCCTTTTGTCTGGAAAAGCCCTTGAAGAAACAGAATTTATCCAGCAGCTACAGTCTGCCAAAGATGGATATGGATTGTATATTTTCCATTTGTATAAACTAATGCTTTGTTTCTTGTTTGGAGAAATTGAGCTAGCTAAAAATCATGCTATTGAAGTCAGGCGCTATTTTATGGCTGGTGCGGGATTAGTCACCGAACCAGTATTTTATCTTTATGATTCTCTGTTAACTTTGGCACAATTAAATCCACAGTTAGATGAAGCATCAGAAGCATTGCAGGGTGTAATAGAAAACCAAACAAAGTTACAGCAATGGGCGTATCATGCACCCATGAATTATCAACATAAGGTTGATTTGGTAGAGGCGGAAAAATGTCGAGTGTTAGGACAAAAAGTCAAAGCAACTGAGTTTTACGACAAGGCGATTTCTCTTGCCAGAGCCAACGAATATATGCAAGAAGAAGCACTTGCTAACGAACTGGCGGCAAAGTTCTACCTAGATTGGGGCAAAGAGCGCATAGCTGGGGAATACATGACCCAAGGCTACTATGCCTACGCTCGTTGGGGTGCAAAAGCCAAAGTCGCTGACTTAGAAGCTCGCTATCCTCAACTACTTACACCTATATTAGAGCAAACCCGTTCTCCTCTCTCCGCTCACGAAATTCTCTTGACATTGGGTAGTGTCACCTCCACCAGTTCGGCCACATCCAGTAGTAGTGTTTCTGTGGCTTTAGATTTAGGTACTATTCTCAAAGCTTCCCAAGCAATATCCCGTGAAATAGACCTCAAAAAACTACTGACATCGTTGCTTTCGATCGCCATAGAAAATGCAGGAGCCGATAAGTGTGTGTTAATGCTCTTGCAAGACGATCGACTGTTAATTAAAGGGTCGATTACTCTGGGGACAGAGCCCGTCGTGTTGCAACAGCTTCCCATTGAAAACAGTCAGGATCTTCCCTTAAAACTAATCTACAAAGTCAAGCATAACCAGCAGACTACTGTGCTACTTGATGCGACGGCCGATCCGACTTTAGCTAACGATCCATATATCATTAATCAGCAACCCAAGAGTATTTTGTGTAACCCGATTTTGCATCAAGGTAAGTTAATAGGCATTTTATATCTAGAAAATAATTTAATAACTGGAGCATTCACGAGCGATCGCGTCACCATCCTCAACATCCTGTGCTCGCAAGCTGCAATTTCCCTACAGAACGCCCGACTGTATCAGCAATCCCAGGAATATGCCCAAAAACTAGAGCTTTATCTTCACGATCTCAAACAGATGCAGTTGCAATTGGTGCAGGGTGAGAAGATGTCTGCACTCGGAAATTTAGTCGCAGGGGTAGCCCACGAAATTAACAATCCCGTAGGTTTTATTGCCGGCAACTTACAGCCAGCTCAAGAATACCTACAAGATTTGTTCGAGCTAATCGATGTATATCAAGATAGTTTTCCCAAGCCAGGAGCTAAAGTTGAAGAAAAAATTGAAGATATAGACTTGGAGTATTTGCGAGAAGATTTGCCGAAATTGATTGGCTCGATGCAGGAGGGAGTCGATCGCATCCGCAATATCAGTACGAGTTTGAGAACGTTTTCGAGGGCAGATAGCGATCGACCAATTGCTTTCAATATTCACGACGGACTAGAGAGCACTTTGCTGATTCTCAAGCACCGTTTAAAAGCCAGCGAGTTCCGCCCTGCCATTGAAGTTGTGAAAGAGTATGGCAACTTGCCTCTAGTGAAATGCTTTGCCGGACAGTTAAACCAGGTATTTATGAATGTACTGGCCAATGCCATTGACGCTTTGGAGGAGTCAAATAAGGAGCGCAGTTTTAGTGAAATTAAAGCCCTACCCAACCAAATTACGGTTCAAACTGCTCTGAGCGAATCCAACAATCAGGTTTTGATTCGCATTAAGGATAATGGAGTGGGGATGTCGAACGAAATCAAGGAAAACATCTTTAACCACTTATTCACAACCAAGTCTGTGGGTCAAGGAACCGGATTGGGATTGTCTATAGCCCGTCAAATTGTTGTGGAAAAACATGGAGGTACATTAGTAGTGAATTCCTCCATCGGACAGGGTTCGGAGTTTGTGATTTGTATTCCGGGGTGAGCAGTTGCTAGTAGGTCTTTAGGACAATTAGCGCCGCTTAGTAAGAAGAAACATACGGATATTCCGGGTTTCTATATCCCCATGCGTTTAGGAATGAAATTGTGAGTTGTAAGCTGTGAAACGTAATTTTTCCTATTGGCGTCCAATATTGTCAGCCTCGATTTTACCCGTACTGGCGATCGCCCCGTCTTTGCTCTGGAATCAACCCGGAATAGCACAAGAGGGGGAGAGGGCTGGGTTGATTGATGCTTCGAGAACCCGCCAGGGAATGAATTCCCTGCCTGATAGCGAAAGTCGGTTAAAACTGAGATGTTGCAGCATTGTCAATAAGCCTTTTATGAACGGGCAAGATGCCGGTTCCACAAGAAAATCTACTCTTCGCTTCACAGGCATCTTGCCTGTTCTTGAGAATGGTGCAAGATGTGAGTTAAAACCGACTGAAATATTGAGCGATACTTCTCTTGAGAAAACTTCAGCTATGAGACAGGAGTTTCAACCCCTGTCGGACTATAGGCTTTTGGCTCAATCCCTACCGCCAGCTTCCATAATCAAACAAGGTGGTCAAGTGTCTCTCAACGGCCGCATCCTTCCCCTAGCTTGGACTCAGCAGGCGGAAAACAGCACTTCTGCGAATTTCCGAACTTGGATTGCTGATGTTGGATTGATGCAAAGTGCGGGAGTGGATTTGCTCAGCAGCGCCGACAGTGCCAAACAACCGGTGCAGTGGTTTTCGGTATCTTTAACTGACGCTCAAAGCTTAGCAGCGCGGGCAACGGGGCCCTATCGTTACTTAGATGTTACCGATTTTGCTAGACTTGCGGGCTGGCAGATATCTGTTGATGGGAATATTCTAAAAATTACGTCTCAAACTGCAAGTGTTACCGGAATTGAGCAAGCAGAAAAAGAATGGGGCGATCGCATTGTTGTAGATCTCGATCGACCGACTCCGTGGCAAGTCAACTTTGTCGATAAACCAAGCCCGTCGCCGACACCCGCACCCAACCCGCCCGACGACCCCACAAAGCCCGCTATCCCACTGCCAAACCTCCGCACAGAGCCAAACCTCGAAACACCAGACGACCCGACCAAACCCGCCCTGCCGCTGCAAATAACACCCGCAGCGCCGATCGCCGGTCAAGAATGGTCGATCGCGATCGATGCCAAAGTCGCTCCCGCCTTACTTCAGAACACTTTTCAAACCAGCAAACAATTGCTATCACTAAAAGTCGAACCTGAGGGCGCTCAAACCCGAGTCAAAGTGAAGATTCCTTTAGGTTGGCGGCCGCAAGTTTTCAGCCTGGGAAATCCCAATCGATTAGTTATCGACATTCGGCCAGATTCGTTAGTAGAAAAAAACATTCTTTGGGCGCCGGGTGTGCAGTGGCGGCAGCAGTATCAAATTTTAGGAACGGCTCGTTTTCCAGTAGTTTGGCTAGAAGTGAATCCGCGTCAATCCGGTGTAAAACTTCGACCAATTCTCAGCAATCCGCCGACCGAGCAAGGCACTGCACCTTTATTGCAAACAGCAGAAGTGTCGGGTGCGGCTGCGGCGATTAATGCAGGTTTTTTCAATCGCATTAATCGGTTATCTTTAGGGGCAATTCGGCGGGACAATAAATGGCTTTCCGGGCCGATATTGAACCGGGGGGCGATCGCCTGGAACGATCGGGGAGAATTTGCGATCGATCGTTTAACTTTGCAAGAAACTGTAATAACTCCGGCAAATCAAACTTTGCCAGTTTCTCATCTCAATAGTGCCTACGTACAACCGGGAATCGGTCGCTACAATTCTGATTGGGGAACAACTTATACTCCGTTGTCTGGCAATGAAATAGTTGTGACAGTTGCGGACGATAGAGTTGTCAGCCAATCCCCCGGAGGTGCGGCGGGAACAATAACTTTTCCCATTCCAGCTAACGGTTATATTTTGGTTTTACGTTCCGATGTTTTCCCTGCATCTGAACTATCCATCGGCACTTTATTGCGTTTAGAAACTAACACTTTTCCTGCTGATTTCAACCGTTTTCCGTACATTCTCGGCGGCGGGCCGGTGTTGGTACAAAACAGTCGAGTTGTGCTGGATGCGAAGGCGGAAGGGTTTAGCGATGCCTATGTTAGACAGACAGCAATTAGAAGTGCGATCGGGCGAACTGCTGCGGGGAATTTGCTGATTGTAGCGGTGCACAATCGCGCGGGCGGGGCGGGGCCAAATTTCGCAGAACTGGCGCAGATATTGCAGCAAATGGGTGCTGTGGAGGCTTTAAATTTGGATGGGGGAAGTTCGACGAGTTTGTATTTGGGAGGTAGTTTGCTCGATCGACCTCCGTCTACGGCTGCGAGAGTTCATAATGCGATCGGTATTTTCATTCAACCATAAACCGTACCACCACCGAACAAACTCAAAAAACTCTTAGCCCCCCCTTAGCAAGGGGGGGTTGGGGGGGTTAAAGAACCAAAAGACCAACAAAAAAATCCTATATAACAATGACAAAGCTCTACAACATAACCTCAGAAAAATTCAAGCGACAGAAGCTTCGCACAGAAATGACAGAAGCTGAAAAGCGACTATGGGAACATATTAGAAACAGACGGCTTGAAAATTGTAAATTTCGCAGACAATATAGTGTAGCAGCATTTGTGCTAGATTTCTACTCACCGGAAATCAAGTTAGCACTAGAAGTTGATGGTGACAGCCATTTTGTGGAGGGCGCTGTAGAATATGATGCAGAAAGGCCTGCCTTTATTGAGTCGGCAAGAATTAAATTTTTGAGGTTTACTAATGAGGATGTTTATCATAATTTGGATGGGGTTTTAGAGGTTATTGTAGAGGGGATTAAATCGCTAAGAACTTCGGGTGTTTTACCCCCCCCCCAGCCCCCCCTTGCTAAGGGGGGGAGTAAGAGTTAGAAAGGTAGATTAGATTCAATCGTTGAGAACATCGGGTATTTTACCCCCCCCAGCCCCCCCTTGCTAAGGGGGGGAGTAAGAGTTAGCCCCTTGCTAAGGGGGGGAGTAAGAGTTAGCCCCTTGCTAAGGGGGGGAGTAAAATTTTCTATAATCCCAAATCGAGCGGCTTGTTTGTATGTGATGATAACGGGATATTCCCCGCGCAATTTGCAGGGTCAAGACCCGTTTTTGGCGGTTTTACAAAATGATGCGGTTCCTGTGCGCGATCGCACTTCTGCCATTCCCAAGCAGCTAGTCACAGTTATCGATCGCGCTTTAATTGACAATCCTGAAATTTATTATAAAAGTGCAGCGGAATTTAAACAAGCCCTATTCAATATTATATCGTAAATTATGGTTCGACTAGCAATAGGTTTTCAGAAACCCGGTTTATTGAATAAACCGGGTTTCTTGGTATGCTCAATCTGCCATCACAGACAACACATACTCTCCTTGATTTACTGACTGATTTGTCGAAACATCAAAAATGAAAACATCCGACTCAGCACCAACATCAACCAAACTCGGAAATTCCCCATTCTTATTAAAGCTGAGAATTTGATAAAGCCGATCGCCCTTTTTGACATAACTACCCAACTGCACTCGATTTTGAATCATTCCGCCCGCCGGCGCGTAGTATTTGTTCACCGAATTTTTGGGGGTGAAAATAACTTGATGATTCGCAGTTTCCGGGAGAGGAAATCCATCTATTGTCAATAAACCCTTACTTGCTAAGTAATTTTTGATGCCCCGCAAGCCATTCGCCACCGACTCGGCATTCATTTCCATCCCCGAACCTAATTCTAAAGTCCAAGCTTCCACGTCAAATTTAATCGCACTTCCCAACTCTGCCAAAATCTTCTCCAAAGCCAGCCAAGGCTTGATAAACGCCTCGTCAAAAGCATCGCCATCGTACTCGTCAAACAAGATTGTGCGATCGAGCAAAAAAGCTTTTGCACTGTCCTGGCGGGAATTAAAACAGTAAAGGTAATCTAAACTTTGATTCGTAGAACTGTGTAAGTCCAGCACATAGTCAGCATCCAAACACAAAGATTGTAGCTGATATCGGTAAAGTTCGCTGTAGGGGCGGCAGCTAGGAGCGTTAATTTTTGCCAACTCTTTCGCAAAACTCAAAGCAATCGCTTTTCTGTAATTAACTTTGACAGTATCGGCATCGAGATGGAGGTGAGACTTAGCAAAACCCAGAATATCTTCACCTTGCTTTTCAAAATCCCAGAAAATTCGGTTCCAATTTACCCCATCATAAAGATTGTACCGACCAGGGGAAAAATGGTGCGATCGCTGACTGACACCCACAGGATTGCAAACAGGAACTAGCCAAATTTCGCCGCTTAACTGGCTGCTGTCCAAAGACCTTAAAAACTCAATTAATTGGTAAATCACCGCATTACCGCTAATCTCAGCACCGTGGAGGTTAGATTGGAGATAAGCTTTTTTGCCGGGAATCGCACCTTGGAACTGATAGACTTGCAATGAAAGCCGATCGCCCGAAGCAAGCTGCACCACAGGAATAGTCGAAATAACTGGAATCATAGAGAATGAAGAAGGAAGAAGGAAGAGGGAAGAGGGAAGAGGGAAAAAGGAAGAGAGAAGAGGGCAAAAATTTTTTTCTTTATTCTGCCAACTGCTAACTGCCAACTGCCAACAGACTTATTCCTTCATAGCCGATTTGCTGACGAAGGTCTAAAATCAATACAGTCTTCTGCTGACTTGCTTTCAGCAAGATTTAAGCATACTTACCCTGAAACCTTATAATAATCCTTGTGCCAGACACTGCCCAGAACCGCCCAGAGCTGGATCTGAAGACCATATTTCCCTTCGAGCTAGATAACTTTCAGAGAGAGGCGATCGCCGCCCTCGATGCAGGTAAATCCGTTGTCGTGTGCGCTCCCACAGGCTCTGGGAAAACGTTAATCGGGGAATACGCCATCCATCAAGCACTCTCCAGGAGGCGGCGCGTCTTCTACACCACTCCCCTCAAAGCACTCTCCAACCAAAAGCTGCGCGACTTCCGCAATCAATTTGGAGACGACAACGTAGGTTTGCTGACGGGCGACATCTCCGTCAATCGAGATGCGCCGATTTTGGTGATGACTACCGAAATATTTCGGAATATGCTCTACGGTACGCCGATCGGAGAAGTCGGTACTTCCCTCACCGGAGTCGAAACCGTGGTGCTCGACGAGTGTCACTACATGAACGATCGCCAGCGCGGTACCGTCTGGGAAGAATCGATCATCTACTGTTCGAGCGAAATTCAACTGCTCGCCCTCTCAGCAACCGTTGCCAATAGCGAGCAACTCACAGACTGGATTAACAAAGTCCACGGGCCCACAGAGCTCGTCTACTCAGACTTTCGGCCAGTGCCGCTGCAATTCCACTTCGCCAACCAAAAAGGGATATTTCCCCTGCTAGACGAGACTGGCAAAAGAGCGAATGTCCGGTTAGTCCCCAAAAAGAAGCAGCAAAAAGTAGAAAGAGGCAGCATCCCCACTCCGAGTTTGACCGATGTTTTGGCCCGGTTGGACGATCGAGATATGCTACCAGCAATTTACTTCATCTTCAGCCGTCGCGGGTGCGACCAAGCAGTCGCAGAAGTCGGCAATTTCTCCCTGGTTAACGAAGCCGAAACAGCCGAACTCAAACGCATCATTGACGATTTTTTACAGCGAAACCCAGAAGCAGAACGCTTCGGTCAAAAAGAAGCACTTTTAAAAGGCATCGCCGCCCACCACGCAGGCATTTTGCCCGCTTGGAAAGGTTTAGTAGAAGAACTCTTTGGCAGAGGTTTGATTAAAGTCGTATTTGCCACCGAAACCCTAGCAGCCGGGATTAATATGCCCGCCCGCACCACAGTCATTTCCACCCTGTCCAAGCGCACCGACAAGGGACACCGACTGCTAAACGCTTCAGAATTCCTGCAAATGGCCGGTCGGGCGGGTCGGCGGGGCATGGACAAGCTGGGGCACGTCGTAGCAGTTCAGACGCGCTTTGAAGGCGCAAAAGAAGCCTCGTATTTGGCAACAGCCAAAGCCGACCCCCTCGCCAGTCAGTTTACGCCCAGCTACGGCATGGTGCTGAATTTGCTGCAAACACACACTCTCGACGAAGCTCAAGAGTTGGTAGAGCGGAGTTTCGGTCAATACCTGTCTACCTTGTACTTGCAGCCGCAGCAAGAAGAATTAGACCGATTGCAAACAGAATTGGAGGTGCTGGAAGAGTCCCTGGCGGCCGGAGGAAATGTCTCCACCCTGGAAAAACACCTCGCCCATTACGAAAAATTGCAGGGAAGACTCAAAGAAGATAAACGTTTGCTGAAAACTTTATTGCAGCAAGCTGAAGAAGCCAGATTTAAGGAGATGTCCGTAGCTGTGGCTTTTGCAGTGCTCGGCACGGTTATGAGTCTCAAAGGCAAGCACGTTCCGACAGCCAAACGATCGCACACAAATCCTGTACCCGCCGTATTGGTTGCCAAAATCGCAGGTTCCGGCCAAGCACCAAATTTGGTGTGCTTGGGCAAAGATAACCGCTGGTATGTCGTCGCCATTAGCGATGTCGCTACCCTGCACGCCGAATTACCCCGCTTGACCGTTGCAGATACCTTGAACCCGCCGTCGGAAATGCCCTTAAGACTCGGCCAGTGTCGCTTGGCAAATGAAGAAACTGCTTCAATTGCTGCATCGATCCCAGAATTGCCCGCACCGGAACCGAGCCCAGAGGCGATCGAGCAACAGCAGAAAATCGCAGCCCTAGAAGCTCAGCTAGAAATTCACCCGGTTCTAGAATGGGGCAATCCCGGTACTTTGCTCAAACGCCAGCGCCGCCGGGAAGAATTGAAAAAAGAAATCCGCAAAAGCGAACAAGAGTTAGAAAAGCAGCGAGCTCGCTACTGGGAGCAATTTCTCAACTTAATCGACATCTTGCTGAATTTCGGCTGCTTGGAAAGAGTAGTTTCGGCAACTGGAAACCGAGATGAATCCTCCGACAGGTTGGTGCCCACAATCTTGGGCCAAGCTTGCGCCGCCATTCGCGGCGATAACGAACTGTGGCTGGGTTTGTCGCTGATGTCTGCGGAGTTTGACGAACTCGACCCCCACCACCTCGCTGCTGCTTGCGCGGCCTTAGTTACAGAAGTTTCCAGGCCGGACAGTTGGACTCACTACTCGCTGTCGCCAGAAGTTTTGGCACCTTTGGACAATCTGCAAAAAGGCCTGCGCCGCCGGTTGTTTCAAGTTCAGTACCGCCACGAAGCTGCGATCCCGATTTGGCTGGAACGGGATTTAGTGACTTTGGTCGAGCAGTGGGCTCTAGGCGTTGAATGGCTGGAACTGATTAGCCATACGAGTTTGGATGAAGGGGATGTGGTGCGGATTTTGCGCCGGACTTTGGATTTCTTGTCTCAGATTCCTCATGTTCCTCATGTTTCGGATTCTTTGCGGAGGAATGCTTGTCGCGCGATGCAGTTAATCGATCGATTCCCGGTGAATGAAGCTGCAACTTAGAAAATTGTTGACAGTTGACAGTTGACAGTTGGCTGTTGACAGTTGGCTGTTGACAGTTGGCTGTAAGCTGTCCGGCATCTAAATTGTATTTGGGGTTTTTCAATCCAAATGGACGCAGATTTTAATCGAGAATCTAAAACCCAAAATCTAAAATCGATCTATCGCACTTTTTCCTGATTCAGGTTGCAGGACAGGATAGAAAATTGTATGGTGCGGATCGAAAGCTCTTAATTGTTATTGAATTTTTATTTAGCGGTGTGGTGAGTAATTCTCATATTTATGCAACAAATCAATAAGCCTCATCAAATGCCTGATGCCTGCTCCCAGGTTCAAAAAATTCGCTTTTTCACTTTCTTGCAAAGAGTCTTAATTGGAACTCTAGCGAGTACGTTACTCAATCTCTTCATCCTATTTCCTTCTCCGAGTTTCGCAGAAGTAGTTCTTGGCGTTGTTCGCAGTTCCGAGAATTCTCCCGACTGGGTGAAGATTACCACGCGCCTCTGGGAAAGCGGCATTGCTTACAAACCAATCAATCTGGAAGAAATCAAAAATGCGGCGGATTTAGCAGGCGTTAACGTGCTTTTTTTGCCCAACATTGAAACTTTGACTCCGGCACAAATTAAAGTTTTAGAAGCTTGGGCCTCCCAGGGCGGTCGCTTGATTGCTTCGGGCCCCGTCGGCCGCAGTTCCCCGGCCTTGGTGCGCCAATCTTTGCGATCGCTCCTCGGGGCCTATTGGGCTTTTCCGTTAACGCAGCCGGCGACCCCGCAACCGCGCAGCCGCTGTCGGGATCTGGCTTGCACTACTTCTAGCAGTTGGGTGCCACCAGAACAAAAAAATGCCTCAGTCCAAGGCGGTGTCTTGATTCCGGCTGATGCGAACAGTCAAACTATTGCTACTTGGAAAGATAGTTCCGGTTCCTCCGCAGCCATCGCCACGGAGCGCGCTACATATCTCGGCTGGCGCTGGGGTAGCGACGGTTCGGCAAATGTAGATAAGGCTTGGCTGCAAGCCTCGATCGCCCGCTGGGGAGGCACAATAGCTTCGCAGCCTGTAGCACCGCCCACTACTGCCGCGACCCCACTACCAAATCCCCCCTCCAGAGTCACTAGAAACACGCCTAGTTCGCCGCGCAGTACCCCGCTGAGCGGACTTTCTCCCTCGGGTGCGCTTTCCGATCCAGTACCTGCAACTTTTACAGACCCTTCCGATCAGTCTGCGCCGGCGGGTTTGGACGTGCAGGCAAATTCCAATAAGCCGATCGTCAGCATTGAAGCGTATTTGATGCGCCAAGAACTCACCAACCTCCTCGGCAGGTTTGAAAGCGCCCTGACAGCAGCTAATTCAGCCAATACCGCCGTCAATCTCAATGCGGCTACCCCCCCTCAACTGGTGGCTGCAAGTAACAGTGCCGGCGGCCCGGCAGCCAGCCGCACGCCTGTTCTGCAAGGGGCAACGGCGCGGGCGATCGCCCAAGCGCGGCAGGTTTTGCAAACTTTTGACCAACTGCTGCAAGAGCAAAACTACGCGGAGGCTAGAAAGCAGTGGGTGGAAGCGCGGCAGTTGCTGTGGCAAAATTACCCCCAGGAAGGGCAGCGCGTTGGGGCTGAAATTCGGGCGGTTTGGCTCGATCGCGGTACGATCGTCGCAGCGCGATCTGAACAGGGTTTGGCCGCAGTGTTCGATCGGCTTGCCGCCGCCGGTATCAACACCGTTTTCTTTGAAACTTTGAATGCCGGATATACGATTTATCCGAGTCAAGTTGCACCGCAACAAAATCCCCTGACTGTTGGCTGGGACCCGCTGGCATCTGCAGTTAAATTAGCCCACGAGCGAGGCATGGAACTGCACGCTTGGGTTTGGGTTTTTGCTACAGGAAATAAGCGCCACAATACTTTAATTGGCCAGCCTAGTTCTTATCCCGGGCCGGTGCTTTCCGCTCATCCACAGTGGGCAAATATTGACAATAAAGGACGCACGCAACATCCTAACGATGGTAAATTTTATCTCGATCCTGCTAACCCGGAAGCGCGGAATTATGTGCTGCAAATTGTCAGCGAAATTGCCAACAACTACAAAGTAGATGGGGTACAATTAGACTATATTCGCTATCCTTTTCAAGATGACAATGCGAATTTTACTTACGGTTACGGTATTGCGGCGAGGCAGCAATTTAGGCAGTTGACTGGTGCAGATCCGGTGAATATTTCCCCCAGGGACGGCAGTTTGTGGCGGCAGTGGGTTGAGTTTAAGACTAATCAAATTAATAGTTTTGTAGCTGAAGTTTCTCAGCTTTTGCGGCAGAATTATCCGCGCACAATTCTGTCGGTGGCGGTGTTTCCGCACCCGGAAAGTCAGCGGATTTACAAAATTCAGCAAAATTGGGAAGTTTGGGCTCGTCAAGGCATTGTAGATTTGATTGTGCCGATGACTTATGCTTTGGATACGAACCGACTTCAGCGCATCACCGAACCGCTGGTAAAGGAACAAATTCTCGGTTCGGCTTTGATTTCTCCGTCGGTTAAGTTGTTGACTCTCCCGGAAGTTGTGGCGATCGACCAAATTCAAGCTTTGCGCGATTTGCCGACTGGGGGCTATGCTATTTTTGCGGTGGAAAGTATCAGCAGCGCGATGCAGGGGTTTTTTAACCGCACTCAAGGCCGGCCGGTGCGTTCCACTTCTGCTGCGGAGCCGATTCCTTACCGGCAGCCGTTTGCAGCGGCTGCTTCGCGCTATACTGCTCTCAAGCAGGAATGGAGTTTTTTGTTGGCGAACAATCAGTTGCGGGTGTCGGAATCTGAACTGAAAGTTTTGGAAAGTCGATCGGATGAATTGGCGCAAGCTTTGAGCAAATTGGCGGCAAATCCTTCAACGGAAAGTTTAGCAACTGCTAAAAGATTGTTAAGAAGTTTTCAATCTCAATTTCAATCTTCGATGCGCTTGCATTCTGCAGAAAATAGCTATCAAGTTCAAACTTGGCAAAATCGTTTGGAGAGTTTGGATATGCTGTTACGTTACGGCGAAAGGATGGAGTTGAATCGCAGGTAAATGCAGGTTTTTATGGTGCGCGCGGCTGTGGATAGGGCGATCGTACTCTCCCTTTCCGCAGAAATACGCTATAGTAATTTAAATTCATACCTGTACTGTTGTCAGTAACTTACAATCCCAGTCCTGCGCTCATAGTAATTTCCATTGCCTGGAATAAGTAGGCGGTGTACATGATAAAACACTTTTCAGGGAAGCGCTTTATTATGTCCGCTCTAACAACCACAATAGACTTGAATTGCAGGTATGCGCTCTCCTATATTGAAATACCTCTGCGTTGCATCTGCGCTTTATTTTTCAATACCAAAAATATATGCAATAAGCCTCATAAACTTGGGCGATGAACCCGGTTTCTACGAAAAAATTCTGGTTAAATAACGAGAAATCCAGAAATAAACCGGGTTTCTGAGGTCACGCACTCCAAACAAATAAACCCCGCCTTTTAACACTTATCAATTACCAATTACTAATTACAAATTACGATTACAAATCTGTACCTAACTCACTTGATAATTGCCATAGGATAAATATGTTTCCTACACCGCTCAATCGCTTTGTTACCAGAATTATCGGCAAAGTTCCATTACAAACTGTGCTAGTAGTTCCTTTTTTAGTGCAAATTGTCGGCATCGTAGGAGTTGTAGGTTGGCTGTCGTTCCAAAACGGTCAGCGGGCGGTCAACGATGTGGCCGCTCAGTTGCGGGGAGAAATTAGCGATCGCATCAAAGACCGCATTGAAAATTATATGTCAATTCCCCACATTGTCAATCACCTGAACGTTCAAGGTATAAAATTGGGGCAGTTGAGCCTAGAAGAAAAACAAAAACTAGAACTTCATTTCCTCGAACAAATTCAATATTTTGATTCGATCAGCATCATTTACACAGCCACAGAAAATGGAGACCACTCGGGAGCAATCCGCACTAAAGATCGGACTTTGATATCTGCTGCTGACAGCTCTACTGGCAATAAATTAGCTCGATATACTGCTGACTCTCAGGGAAACCGCGTTCAATTAGTGGAAATTTCACCCGATATTTACGACCCGCGAGTTCGCCCTTGGTACATAGCAGCAGTAGCGGCAAAAAAACCTATTTGGAGTCAAATTTATACGGATTTTTTGACTCGGGAACTGGCAATTACTGCTGCTTTGCCTATCTACGACGACGCGGGCAAACTGTTAGGAGTAGCTGGCAGCGATTTGCTCTTTTCCCGAATCAAAGAATTTCTCGTCAACCTCAAAATTGGCAAGTCGGGGCAAACTTTTGTGATGGAGCGATCGGGGATGTTAATTGCCACTTCAACGGCGAGTCAAGAATTCGTGGTGGAAGGTAAAGAAACAAGACGCATCAAAGCTTCAAAAAGCGAGAATCCGGTAATTCGCCAAACCGCACAGTATTTAGAGAAATCCTACGATAACTTAGCTAAAATTTCTAATTCTCAACAGCTTAGTTTTGATGTTGACGGCAAGAAAAATTTTATTCAGGTAGCTCCTTTTAAAGACGATCGAGGGTTGGATTGGCTGATTGTAGTAGTTGTACCCGAGTCCGATTTTATGGAGCAAATTAACCTCAACACGCGCACGACTTTTTTGTTGTCGGTTGCAGCTTTAATTGGGGCGGCAATTCTGGGAATTTTTACTGCTAAATGGGTAGTTCAGCCGATTTTAAGATTGAATGCGGCGGCGAAAGCTTTGGCGAGGAATGAATGGGATACAAAGCTCATTCTGAGTCGCGAAGATGAACTCGGAGAACTTGCTGCTGCTTTTAACAGCATGGCAGAGCAATTGCAGCATTCATTTACTTCCCTATCGGAAAGCGAAAGCCGAGTCAAACAATTTCTCGATGCAGTACCGCTAGGCATTTTTATTGCAGAGCCAAACGGTCAACCTCACTACATTAACCCTACAGGAGAGAAACTTTTATCTCAAGGAATTGTGCCAGCAGATGCCGAAAGCTTGCGCCAATTATACCGAGTTTATTTAGCTGGAACTCAGGAAATTTACCCGGCGGAACGCGACCCTATTTTAAATGCTTTGCAGGGCAAAAGTGTCACTGTTGATGACATTGAAATCTCATCCAATAACAAAACTGTTCCCCTGCAAATTTGGGGAACTCCTATTTACGACGCTCAAGAAAATATTATTTACGGAATGTGCGCTTTTCAAGATATTACAAAACGCAAACTAGCGGAGAAAGTATTAAGGGAATACAACCACAATTTAGCAGTGCAAGTTGCAGAACGCACCGCCGATCTTGCCAAAGCAAAAGAAAAATTTTCTAAAGCTTTTCGTTCTAGTCCGAATGCGATTACGATCACGAGAATCTGTGACGGCTGCCACTTAGAAGTTAATGATAGTTTTTGCCGGATGATGGGCTACAGTCAGGAAGAAATTATCGGTAAAACAGCGGTGCAGCTCAATTTCTGGGCGAGTTTGGGAGAGCGCGATCGCATGATTCAAATGTTAAAAGACAAGACGGCTATTCACAATTACGAACTGAGGTTTCGCAATAGAAAGGGTACAGAAAGGACGGCGCTGCTGTCGATAGAAACCATCGATATTGACGGAGAAGCTTGTTTTTTGTCGATTTCTAGCGATATTACCGATCGCCAACAAGCAGAAACTGCCCTCCGGGAAGCAGAAGAAAAGTACCGCAACATTTATGAAAATGCTTTGAATGGAATCTTTCAAACTGCTAGTGACGGGAAATACATCAGCGCTAATCCCGGTTTAGCTCAGCTTTACGGTTACGAATCGCCCGCAGAATTAATAGCAGCACAGCCCAATTTCAAGAACCAGCTTTACGTGAAACCCAACCGCCACGACGAATTTACAGCGCTGATCGACGAGTACGGGATACTATCAAACTTTGAATCGGAAATTTACCGCAAAGATGGCAGCATAATCTGGATTTCTGAAAATTGTCGCGCTGTCTGCGATGAAGCAGGAAATTTACTTTACTACGAAGGTTTTATTAAAGACATTACTGATAACAAACAAGCGGAAATCAAAATGCAGCAGGCGAAAGAAGCGGCGGAAGCAGCAAACAAAGCTAAGAGTACGTTTCTCGCCAATATGAGCCACGAATTGCGATCGCCCCTGAACGCGGTTATCGGCTTTGCTCAAGTCATGATGCGCAGTAAAACTCTGTCTCCTGAAAATCAAGAAGATGTCGCAATTATCCTGCGCAGCGGCGAACATTTGCTGGCTTTAATTAACCAAGTTTTAGATTTGTCAAAAATCGAAGCTGGACGCACTACTGTCTATGAAAAAAACTTCGATTTGTACAGGCTGCTCGACGATTTAGAAGATATGTTTGCTCTCAAAGCTGAGGAAAAAGGCTTGCAATTAGTGTTCGAGCGGGACGCGGAAGTGCCCCATTATATTTGTACTGATGAAGTGAAATTGCGCCAAGTTTTAATTAATTTGCTCAACAATGCAATTAAATTCACTTCACAAGGCGGAGTCTCGATGCAAATCAAAGGAGGAAGGCGGGGTGTAGACCAAAATAGCCGCGATCGATTGCCCGATCGCTACTCGCTACATTTTGAAGTTCAAGATACCGGTGCAGGCATTGCTCCTGATGAAATCCATCAGTTGTTTGAAGCATTCGTGCAGACAAAAACAGGTAAAGATTCTCAGGAAGGAACGGGTTTAGGTTTAGCGATCAGCCGCCAGTTCGTGCAATTAATGGGAGGTGAAATTACTGTTGCCAGCCACCTCGGAAAGGGTGCAGTATTTCAGTTTGATATCCAAGTTCATCTGGTTGAAGCTGGTGATATTGAAAGCAAAAAAACTCAACGTCGAGTGATTGCCCTCGAACCGAATCAGCCAAGTTATCGCTTGCTAATTGTGGACGACAAACCTTTGAACCGCCAACTGTTGGTAAAACTTCTCAGTCCACTCGGATTTGAGTTAAGAGAAGCTAATAACGGTAAAGAAGCGGTGGATATTTTTATGGAGTGGGAACCGCATCTGATTTGGATGGACATGAGAATGCCCGTGATGGATGGCTACGAGGCAACGAAACAAATTAAAACTACAACTGGCGGGCAAGCAACGGCGATTGTTGCCCTGACTGCTAGCGTTTTGGAGGAAGAACGGGCGGTGATTCTTTCGGCTGGTTGCGATGATTTTATGCGGAAACCATTCCGAGAGGAGGATATTTTTGTGGCAATGGGAAAACATTTAGGAGTACGCTATATTTATGAAGATCCAAGCGCAGTCAGTGGGGCAGGTGTAGGGGAGTCAAGTCAGGAGGTGCTGACACCGGAGGCTTTTGCCTCTCTTTCTCCAGACTGGATAGCCCAATTCAAGCAAAATATTTTGAGTGTGGACATGGACGCGATCGCCAGTTCGATCGCACAAATCCGCACTGTCAACTCTTCTCTTGCGGACACGCTTCAAGATTGCATTAATAATTTTGAATATGACAGAATTCTGAACATAATCGAGATCAGCGAGAACCAGTAAATACCCGATGACTTCTACTTTACCGAACACCAATCGAGCTAATATTTTAGTAGTGGACGACACTCCAGAAAACCTGCGGCTGCTGACAGGAATTTTGAGCGAAAAAGGCTATCAAGTTCGCCCGGTTCCCAACGGCAAGCTAGCATTGTCAGCAGCCCAAAAAATACCCCCGGATATAGTGCTGCTGGATATTATGATGCCGGAGATGGACGGTTATGAAGTTTGTCAGCAGCTCAAAGATTCTGAAGTCACAAAAGACGTTCCGGTGATTTTCATCAGTGCAATTAACGACGTGATGGATAAAGTTAAAGCTTTTGGCGTTGGCGGAGTAGACTTTATTACTAAACCGTTTCAGGTTGAAGAAGTTTTAGCCAGAATAGAAACTCATTTAAAAATTTGTTCGCTGCAACAAACTTTGCAAGAAAAAAATCAAGATTTAGCAACTGCGATCCACCAACTGCAAGCCACCCAAGAGCATTTGGTTCAATCGGAAAAAATGGCAGCCCTGGGACAACTGATTGCCGGCATTGCCCATGAAATCAATACTCCACTGGGCATTATAGGTTCGTCTATTAATAATATAGCTAATTTTGGAGACGAGTTTTTAGAAAAAATGCCCCAAATTTTTCAAAACCTTTCTGAAGAAAGCCAAGCTTATTTTTTAACTTTGCTGTATAGATCTACCCATCAAGAAACTTTATTTACCAGCAAAGAGAAGCGGAAATTCAAGCAGAAGTTGACGGGGGTTCTGATGGCAGAATCTGTTGAAAACCCGGAAGACATTGCCGATACTTTAGTTGACATGGAAATCTACGAAAACATAGAAAACTTGTTGCCACTTTTTAAATTGCCGGATTGGGAAGTAGTTTTAAATACTGCTTACCAGTTTGCTAGCTTTAAAAAAAGTATTAGCCTGATCCAAAGAGCGACAGCGAAGTCGGGCAAAGTAGTATTTGCTTTGAAAACCTACGCTCATTTCGATAGCAAACAAGAAAAAGTCCAGGCGAACTTGCACGACGGCATTGAAACTGTGTTAACGCTTTATCAAAATCAACTTAAACACGGTATAGAAGTAGTTAAAAATTATGGAGATTTACCCAAAATTATGTGCTATCCAGATGACTTAAATCAAGTTTGGACGAATCTCGTTCACAATGCCCTGCAAGCAATGGATTATAAAGGTATTTTGACAATTGAAACTCAGCAGGAAGAGGCAAATATTTTCCTCAAATTTACTGATAACGGCAAAGGCATTCCCCCCGAAGTTATTCCCAAAATTTTTCAGCCATTTTTTACGACTAAATCTGCGGGCGAAGGTAGCGGTTTGGGATTGGATATTGTGAGAAAAATTGTTGAAAAACACGAAGGCACAATTGCTGTAGCTTCTGTACCGGGGCAGACAACTTTTACAGTCTCGTTGCCTATCTATTAAACAAAAATTATCTGTAGGGGTCTGATTCCCGGTGAAACTCGTTGCTGTCTCCCTGACAAAGACAAGATTTAGGGCGATAAACCGAGTTTCTGTTCGGAAGTCCTATTAAAATAATACCACTTTTAAAAAAAATGTAACTGTAGGCAAGTTCCCAACCCTTATGAAATTAGTCGTTCCGCATCTCAAACCTCAAATCTCAAATCTCAAATGGTATAAGATAGGGGACAGATATCGTGCATCCTCGTCCGAAATCAATAATGTAGAAGCAAGTCATGTCGGTAAACCACTAAAATTAAAGCAGAGAGGAAAAGATGAATAAGCCTGTAATTCTTTGCGTTGACGATGAACCAGATATCTTGAATACTCTCAAGATGCAGCTAAAAAATGAATTTAAAAATGATTACTTTTATGAATTAGCGGAAAGCGGTGATGAAGCTTTAGATTTACTTGAGGATTTTCCAGAAGAAGCTCAGGTAATTGTGGTTGTATCTGATTGGCTGATGCCCGGAATCAAAGGTGACGAACTTTTAATTAAAGTTCACCAAAAATATCCTAAAATTATTAAGGTGATGTTGACGAGACAAGCTGATGCAGCGGCACTTCAGCGGGCAGTAGAAGAAGCCGATTTATACTGTTGTTTGTACAAGCCGTGGCAAAGCAAAGACTTAATAAATATTATAAAATCTGGGCTGGCTAAGTTATGAAAAAACCTGTGATTGTTTGTATTGATGATGAACCTGACGTTTTGAACAGTTTAAAGATTGAACTAAAAAAGGCGATCGGCGATCGGTGTATTATTGAAACGGCTGAAGGGGGCGCTGATGCTTTAGAGTTGCTGGCAGATTTGCAGGCGGATGAATACGAGATTGCTTTGGTGCTTTCCGATTATATCATGCCGGATATTAAAGGGGACGAACTGCTCCGAAAAATTCACGAAAACTCGCCGGAGACGCTGACGATTATGCTGACCGGGCAAGCAGATTTGGAAGCTTTGAGCAATGCTATCAAGTATGCTAAATTGTACCGTTATATCCCTAAACCTTGGCAAAATGAAGACTTAAAATTAACCGTAGTAGAAGCAGTTCACAGTTATTTGCAAGATCAAAAGTTAACAGATGAAATTCATAAGCGCCAAGAAGTAAACGAGGAGTTAAAGCTAGTAAATGAGGCGCTGTCTGCGAGTGAAAGCCGCCTGAGGCAATTTTTAGAAGCTTTGCCAGTGGGGGTATCTGTTTATAATCCCGACGGCTCGATCGCCTATTTCAACCAGACAGCGCGGGAATTGCTGGGTGCAGACACTATCCCGGAAAGCACTGCGGAACAATTAGCTGCAACTTATCAACTTTATGTTGCCAATACTGATGAGCTTTACCCGCCGGATAATCTGCCAATTTTGCGTGCACTGAAAGGAGAATTTGTCAAGGTTGACGATGTAGAAATCTGTCAAGATGGCAAAAGAATTGCGATCGAGATCAATACCACGCCGATTTTTGACGCTAGCGGAAATGTTGCTTATGCGATCGCAGCTTTTCAAGATATTAGCGATCGCAAACAAGCCGAAAAAATACTAGCAGATTACCAGCGCACCTTAGAAGCTCAAATTGACGAACGCACAGAACAACTGCAACAAGCCGCATTAGCTGCTGAAGCAGCAAACACAGCTAAAAGCACGTTTCTTGCCAATATGAGCCACGAGTTGCGCACCCCTCTCAATTCCATACTCGGCTTTGCGCAAATCATGGAGCCCAGCCCGAATCTTACTCTGGAAAACCGAGAAAATATGAGAATTATTCGCCGTAGTGGCGAACACTTGCTGACCTTGATTAATGAAGTCTTAGACTTGTCAAAAATCGAAGCGGGGCGGATGACGATCGACCCGAAAATTTTCGATCTCTACCGCTTGCTTGACGATTTGCAAGATATGTTTCAACTGCGGGCACAAAATCAAGAATTGCAGTTGCTTTTCCAGCGCGATCCTGACGTTCCCCAGTACGTGCGAACCGATGATACTAAACTGCGGCAAGTGCTGATTAATCTTCTCAGTAATGCGATTCAATTTACGCAATCAGGCGAGATTATTTTAAAAGTTACAAAGTTAGAAAAGTCGGGATTTATTAATTTATTAGATAGTCCAATATCTTGCTTTTATGCGACAAGAAGTATTCGGAACTTTTCGAGAAATAGCAGTGATTTTGAAATAGTTGATTTGAGGGAGGAGGCGGAGGATTTAACTGTTCCGGGTTTTTTCCTTCAGTTTAAAATAGAAGATACAGGAGTTGGCATTGCTCCGGAAGAACTGGACAATATTTTTAAGGCATTTGTGCAAACAGCTTCCGGTCAAAAAAATCATAAAGGCACGGGTTTAGGATTAAATATAAGCCGTCAATTTGTCCGCCTCATGGGAGGAGAAATCGTCGTAGAGAGTCAACTGGAACTCGGCACTACTTTTAAATTTGAAATTCCAGTCGATGCGGTTTATGATGCTGATATTCCAGCCCTGCAAATTAACCGCGAAGTTACTGGGTTGGAACCTAATCAACCGTGCTACCGGATTTTAATTGTGGACGATCGCGAAGACAACCGCCAACTTTTAGTCAAAATGCTTTCTCCCTTGGGTTTCGGGCTGCAACAAGCCACCAACGGCCGCGAAGCAATAGAAATGTGCGGAAATTGGCACCCGCACTTAATTTTGATGGATGTGCGAATGCCAGTGATGGACGGCTATGAAGCTACTAAAAAAATTAAGGCGAGTATACAGCAGAGAGAGCAAGAACTGCAAAAAAATGGGGAAATTAATATTTCCGATCCTGAATCCCCAATTCCCAAGATTATTGCTTTGACAGCTAGTACAATTGAAGGACGGCGATCGTTTGCTTTATTGGTCGGCTGCGACGATTTTATTAGCAAACCTTTCTGCAAAAAAGATATATTTGATACCCTCAACAAGCATTTGGGGGTGAAGTATGTCTACTCTAACTCAACGGACTTTATCTCAACAGGCGATCGAAATAATCTATCTGCTTCACCCTCTAATGCTGGGCTTGCTTGTTTGCCCAAACTTCCCGCAGAATGGATAAACAACATTAAGCAGGTAATCCGCAGTGCTGATTTTGACTTAATTTCCAGGACAATCGAGGGAATAAGGGATGCTCATCCTGAATTTGCCGAAATCCTCCAGGGTCATCTCGATAATTTTGATTACCAGAAAATTTTCAATGTAATTACCGAGACGGAGGAATCAGATAATGCAGATCGAGGCGGAACAAACTGAAAACTATCAAGCAGATATTTTAGTAGTTGACGATACGCCAGATAATCTGCGTTTGTTGATTAGAATTCTGCAAAAAAACGGCTATAAAGTTCGACCTGTTACTAATGGTTTTTCTGCCCTAGATGCGATTGAATCTAGCGCACCAGATTTGATTTTACTAGATATTATGATGCCGGATATTGACGGCTACGAACTCTGTCAAAAACTGAAATCAGATCCGCAATTTAGGGAAATTCCCATCATTTTTCTCAGCGCGCTAGAAGAAGGAATAAATAAGGCAAAAGCTTTTGAAGTGGGCGGAGCAGATTATATCACAAAACCTTTTCAGGTGAAAGAAGTATTGGCGCGAGTGAGCAATCAACTTACTGTGCGTTCATTGCAAATGCAATTGCAAGAAAAAAATCAAAAATTGACCGATCAAAACTTCCGGTTGCACCAGGAAATCGCTGAGCGCCGCCAGGTTGAAATGGAAACGAGATTGCTGCTGAAGGCTACTCAAGCTATTAGCAAATCTGAGGATTTTGAGTCTGCTATAGATGTGATTTTAGGTTTAATTTGCCAAACTATTGAATGGAATCTGGGCGAAGCTTGGATTCCTTGCAGTGACGGCTTTTTAAAATGCGCTACAGGCAGGTACATCAGCGACTTGAGTTTTGCGGAATTCCGAGAAAAAAGTTGGCAGTTAATTTTTGCTCCCGGTGTGGGACTCCCGGGGAGGATTTGGCAGTCGCAGCAGTGTGAATGGATCGAGGATGTTTCTACTGCACCGGAACAAGTTTTTTTGCGCTCTGAAATCGCGGTGAAGGTGGGATTAAAAGCGGCTTTTGGAGTGCCGATTTTGGCGGACAACCAAGTGTTAGCTATTTTGATTTTTTATCGCGAGAAAGTTCTGAAAGGTCAGCCGCGGTTGTTGGAATTAGTGAGCGCGGTTGCTACGCAGCTCGGTTCGCTGATTCAGCGGAAACAAGCTGAGGCAGCGCTGAAATTGCAGCAAGAGCAAACAGAGAAATTGCTGCTGAATATTTTACCGAAACCTATTGCCGAGCGCTTGCAAAAAGAGCGAAAGTTGATAGCAGATCATTTTGATGAGGTGAGCGTATTGTTTGCTGATTTGGTGGGTTTTACAGAGTTTTCTTCTCACAAAAGTCCGACCCAGTTGGTAGAAATTTTGAACGGAATTTTCTCGGAATTCGATCGGTTGTCGGAGTTGCACGGGTTGGAAAAGATTAAGACTATTGGGGATGCTTACATGGTGGTTGGGGGTTTGCCGACGCCGCGGGAAGATCACTCTGAGGCGATCGCACTTTTAGCTTTGGAGATGCAGGCAGCTTTGAAGAGGTTTAATGTCAAAATGGGAGAAAATTTTCAATTGCGGATCGGCATTCACAGCGGTTCGGTGGTGGCGGGGATTATTGGGATTAGCAAATTTAGCTATGATTTGTGGGGGGATACTGTTAATGTTGCTTCGCGGATGGAGTCGAACGGATTGCCGGGTAAAATTCAAGTGACGGTGCAGACTTACGAGCGTTTGAAAGAGCAGTTTGTTTTTGAAGAACGGGGTCATATCCCGGTTAAAGGTAAAGGAAGAATCCTGACTTACTGGTTGATTGAAGCACAAAATAAATTTTTGTGATTTTTAGAGGTTAATTTCAATTAATATCTAAATTAAATTAAATTTGCACTTTCAGGAGGGCTAATCCTTTGCAAAGAGTTGAAACAAAATCGCCGACAGCATTGAAAAGAGTCCTAGTTATTTTAATGTCACTGCTAGGAGTAGCGCTACTGTCGATCGCTACTTTTATCGCTATACCCGGAGAAAAAACAGTGTTTGCTGGAAAAAGACCTGCCAATATCGGGATTGTGTCAGGAAAACTTGCAGCGTGCCCGAGTTCCCCCAACTGCGTCAGCAGCTTCAGTCAAGATGCGGAACACAAAATTGAGCCTTTGGCATACACTTCGTCCCAGAGTGAAGCGATGGCCAAGCTCAAAGGGGCGATCGAGTCTTTGGGAAAAACTAAGATTATCACGGCAACGGATAATTACCTCTATGCGGAGTTCACCAGTGCTTTGATGGGGTTTGTTGATGACGTTGAATTTTTGGTAGATGATGCAGCAAAAGTCATCCACGTGCGATCGGCTTCGCGTCTGGGAGAGTCAGATTTAGGAGTTAACCGCAAAAGGATAGAAACTATCAGAACTCAACTAAATCACCTCTGAACTTCAAATTTCTAGCTTTTCCGAAGCCCCTCTCCTGCAAGATGAGGGGCTTTGATTTTTGTAGCTCACTATGTAATGTTCATTTGTAACCATCTACTTAACAATTATTAACAGTAGCAGCTCGCGATAAGGACACCCCATTACTATGTCCCTACAGATGCTCGCGTACCATCTATATGTAGCAATACTTTTCAGAATTGGTACAAGAAACCTGTTTTCTGCGTCAGTCCTGTTTAATGTAAATTAATGTAAACTCGTGTAATGCTGAGTTTGCCAACAGCCACTATTTGCATCTAGAGGAATTTACAATCTTTAAAATAGCTGAGCGCGCTAGCACAGAAGAAGAGATGCCGTAGTATTCCTATAGTATTAAAGGCCCTAAATTATACACTTCTGACTTTAGGGAGAGGGAACTGAACGAATTAATTTCTACTATTAATTTAAGTAGAGCAAAGAGGAAAAAAAACATGGCACTTCAAAGATTAGCAGAATTTTATCCTAATTATCAGGAAGAAATCTTTGCGGGAGACGACATCAAGGGATTTGATGTTTATGCTGGCGACTCTGATGAAAAAGTAGGCACCGTTTATGACGCTTTGGTTGATGACACGGGTCGTTTCCGCTATCTGGTAATTGATACCGGTATTTGGATTTTTGGCAAAAAAGTATTGCTGCCAATCGGCTCTGCCCGCTTCGACTACGGAGCCCGTCGCGTGTACGCAACAGGTCTTCGCAGCAAAGCTCAAGCAGAACAATTGCCGGCTTACAATGAATTAGAAGCAGTAGATTACGATCGCGAAGAAGAGGTAAGAGGTGTTTACCGCAATCAAGAAACTGCCGCTGCAAGCACTGCAACTCCTGCTAGCTACGATCGCAGCAGCTACAGCTACGATCTCGACCGCCCCCTCTACGAAACCAACGAACAGCAGCACCAAAATCTCAAGCTTTATGAAGAACGCTTGATTGCTAACAAACACCGCGCAAAGACAGGCGAAGTAGCAGTTGGCAAGCGCGTGGAAACTGAAACAGCGCGAGCTTCAGTACCCATTGAAAAAGAACGAGTTGTAATCGAGCGAGTAACGCCCGTAGAAGCGGGTCGAGTAGTTTCAGTCGGTGAGGCTGACTTCCAATCAGGGGAAGTTGCACGCATGGAAGTCTACGAAGAAACCGCCGACATTCACAAGGAAGCTTTCGTGCGGGAAGAAGTCAACGTCAGAAAAGAAGTGGTTCGCAGCACGGTTGAGGGCGAAGAAACCTTGCGTCGTGAAGAATTAGACGTTAAGAGCGACGGAACTGCGGTTGTAGATAATAAAGATATCTAAACCAACCGCAACAGGTATTGCATAGGAATTGCGCATGAATCACATAATTCTGGCACTGCGCAGGTGATATTTGTGGCATCGCGCAATTCCTATAGAACGGGGCGGGTGGAGTACGAAAATTGTCTGGTTTTGGCAAACTTTATGCACTTTTCCCGCCTCGAGCAATTCCTAATAAAAATCCCTAAGCAGAAAAGTTTCAGGAAATTTTAAAAATGAACGGTCAAGCCTCAGCCGAAAAGATAGCCGCTGCCAAATCAATTGCCCGTCTCAATCGGGTTCCGGAAAAAGTCAGAACTAAGCTAAAAAGTTTTACAGTCAAAGACAACCAAGGTCACTTGGTAGGCAAAGTTAAAGATGTCTATTTCGATCCTAACGGTCAGTTAAACTTTGTGGTGGCAGGGCTAGGCAGCGAAAATACACGCACTTTTTTACTAAGTATTAAGCTGCTAAAAAA
Source organism: Microcoleus sp. Pol7_A1 (assembly GCF_036701085.1). NCBI lineage: Bacteria > Bacillati > Cyanobacteriota > Cyanophyceae > Oscillatoriales > Microcoleaceae > Microcoleus > Microcoleus sp. Pol7_A1. Next base: position 128,574 of record NZ_JAUBQD010000007.1, on the reverse strand, counting down.
AGTAGATTATCACCAAAAAGCTCTGTTTGTAAGTATTAATTCAGATCAAGTCGATCTGCTGCCGCCTGTTTCGGCAAATGGCGGACGCGAGTCTTTAGAAAATGCCTCAGAAGCGCATAATGAATTTAACAACACCGAGTTAACGAATCCCTCAACAGTTATGTCGAATCTAACAGATGCCGATCGCACAGATGAAAATTTGGAGACCGCTGAGGATGAGGAAAACTTGGATATTGTCGATCAAGAAGTAATTCGCCTGTTAGAAGAACGATTGGTGATCAATCGCAGCAAGCGCAAAGTCGGCGAAGTCATCGTGCGCAAAGAAATTGAAACTCGGATGGTACAAGTGCCTATCCAGTGGGAAAAGCTGATTGTCGAACAAGTCGGCGACGATCCGAAGGTGTTGGCAGAAATAGATTTGGGCGAGGGAAGTATCACCGGTATAGATTTGACGGAGATTAAGAGCGATCGCCAGGAACCGACAGTTAAGGCTGAATTTACCTCTGTGCAGAAAGCTAGCAAAATCTTAAATTCGATCGCCTCTCAACCCCGCCACGGTTGCGTCAAAGTCCGCCTAGAACTCGTTCTGGAAGACAAGCAACTTGAGGATACTTACCAAAAATGGATGACGGAACACCACTCAGAGAGTTAAACTATTCGTCCTTTTCGGTGTGGATTTTAGCTATTAGCGAGAAACTTAAATCTCATAGCGGATTGTGGCGATCGTTTCTGCGGACAAATTTTTCCCGCATCTACTAAGATCGTGTTCGGTAAATTAACCGTAATTTTGGTAGGGGCGGGTTCACCAATATCTATAATATAAGCTCGATATCCGTAAACCTGCCCCGGTCGGGATATTTAAATTTTTAGCGATCGGCATCTCGACAAAATTGTACTGAATTGCGGTAAAATTATCCTGGTCAAATTTAAAAGTATTTGAAAATGCCCAGCACAATCTCCGACATTCAAGTAAAAACGATCGCAGGCGCAGACAAGCAGCTAGGAGAGTACGCTGGCCAGGTACTCTTGATAGTTAACGTAGCTTCCCAATGTGGCTATACACCTCAATACAAAGGGCTCGAAGAATTGAGCCAGAAGTACGGCGCGGCTGGACTCCGCGTTTTAGGATTTCCCTGCAACGACTTCGGAGCTCAAGAACCCGGAAGTAATTCAGAAATAGTCAATTTCTGTACTACAAAATACGGCGTCAGCTTTGAATTATTTGACAAGGTACGCGCTAAAGGCAGTCAGCAGCACCCGCTGTACGCCAAGCTTACGAGTGCAGTCGAACCCAAGGGTGAGGTTTCCTGGAATTTTGAGAAATTCTTAGTTAGCAAACAGGGTGAAGTGGTTGCCAGATTCCGCAGCAGCGTGGGCCCAGATTCGCCAGAATTGATCGCTGCGATCGATCGAGAATTGGCAAAATAAGAAGTTAGGCGACGAAGCAGTCTATAGGATTTAACGGATGGATGTTTAGGGAAGAGGGAAGAACTTAAGATGCTTCTTTTCTAAGTTGAGAGCTTCTTTTTTTCTTCTCTTCCCCATTGTTTGGAAGCACTCAGCAATTAACAAATACCCCTGATGGGATTGAATTGGAGAACGGTTTAATTTAATGGAAAATACATCGGGATTAGATTTAGTTGTAGGTTTACTTGCCTTCGCAATTCTTGCAGGCGGTTTGGCAATGCTATTTGTAGGCATGGCATCGTTCCCTAAAGAAAAATAACCATAATTGATATTATGTGCGATCGCACGCCCCTAATAAAAGTGTTTGTAGTGAGGAGTGAAATCCTCATAGAAATCTGAGGAATGAAGTCATAACTACCAACTTAAAACGGTTATTTTCCAGGACACGAGCTGAATAAATATAACAGCATTCAATTTTAACATTCGCAATTGACTATCATGCAAACTACCGAAAACACCGTCAAAATTGTCCTGGAGCCGGGGAACTTGCGGCGCGTTCACCATATCGCTTTAAACGTGCGCGACATGAAAGCTTCCCGCTACTTCTACGGTACAATTCTCGGTTTGCACGAACTCACAGGTGCAGAAATCCCCGCAACTTTAACAGAAATGGTAGCCGCTGGTAAAGTCGCTAATTTCGTCACCCCAGACGGCACTGTGATTGACCTATTTTGGCAGCCAGACTTGGAACCGCCCAACCCTGACCCGGAGAAGGGTTTTACTCGCGCCAACCACTTAGCCTTCGATATCGAGCCGGATTTGTTCGATCGCGCTCTGGAAGTGCTAAAGTCAAATCAAATTGCGATCGACAGCGGCCCCGTCACTCGCGCTACAGGACGCGGCATTTACTTTTACGATCCTGATGGATTTATCATTGAAATCCGTTGTGATGCAGTTTAAACAGTCGCTGTCGGGCTGGCGGTGAGCCGTGCGCACCGTACATTTACTATTTCGATCGGGGTGTTCCGCGCGCACCCCAGGTTTAGACTTATTTTATTTTCCGTCTTTGCTAATAGATTGCTTCGGCCAAGTAAACCGAAAAGTTGCTCCTTGACCTTCGGCAGATTCTAGGGAAATAGTACCCCCTTGACCTTCGACAATTTTCTTCACCAGCGACAAACCAATGCCAGTATTTTCAACTTTATCGCGAGCTTCCAAGGTCTGAAAAATTACAAAAACTTTATCGTGATATTCAGGAGCAATCCCCGGCCCGTCATCCTCTACAGAAAACTCGTAAAAATCATCTAACTCTTTAACCGATATTTTTACGTTACCCGATTCACATCGATTGTGCTTGATGGCGTTGCTAATTAAATTAGAAAAAACCTGCTGTAACGGCAATTTTTCCGTCACAAAAGTTGGCATTCCCGGTTCAATTTTAATCTCAAATCCAGGCGGCGGTGCCAACGAATCAATAATTTCTGCTAATAACTTTTCAACTTGTACAATTTCTGAAGACACTTGAATGCGTCCGACGCGGGAATATTGCAGCAGTCCCTCAATCAAACCTTCCATGCGGTGAACTCTGCCGCGCAGCAGGTTCATTTGGTGCAGAGTATCCTCTGTCATCGACTCGCTGAGGTCTTCTTCTATCCAACTGCTGAGATTTGCGATCGCCCTGAGCGGCGCTTTCAAATCGTGAGAAACTACATAAGCAAACTGGTCTAATTCTTGATTCCGCTTTCTCAAAACATTCGTCGTTTTAGCCAGCATCTGCGCCGTCCAAGTCAATTCTTCAGCGCGCAACCGCAACGATTCCTCAGCTTGTTTGCGTTCCCTAATATCTTCTACCACACCCATCAGAAATGGACTGCCATCTTGTTCTCGCAGCAGCGAAACCGTTAAGTTTGCCCACACCAACTCTCCATCTTTGCGGAGGTAGCGCTTTTCCAGACCATAATGTTCAACTTCTCCTGCTAACAATTTGCGCAAAATTTCCTGTTCGCTTGCCAAATCCTCCGGCCAAGTAATCTCCTGAAATCTTTTTTCCATCAATTCTTGGCGGGTGTAGCCCAAAATCTGGCAAAGTTTTTGATTGACTAACACAAATTTGCCTTCCACAGTCTTTTGGGCCATGCCGACTGCCGCCTGCTCAAAAGTAGCGCGAAACCGCTGCGCGCTTTGGGCTAAAGCAATTTCTGAGCGCTTGCGATCGCTAATATCGTTGCTGATTTCCAAAATAGCCACTGGTTTATCTCGATCGTCGCGCTGCAAAGTCCACCGGCTGGCCACCGTTATTTTTGTCCCGTCTGCCTTGGTGCGTACCAGTTCCCCTTGCCAAGAACCCCGCTCGAAAAACACTTTTTGAATAGCCTCGAAAGGTTGCGTCCATTCTGTTTGCAAAAGCTCGTGAATATTTTTTCCTACTGCTTGCGACTTCCGCCACCCGTAGAGCCACTTCGCTCCCAAATTCCAATAAGAAATCGCGCCGTTCAAGTCGAGCACCGCGATCGTATCGTTCGCCAAATCCAGCATTTGCGCTTGCTTGCGCAGAGTTTCCTCAGCTTCTTTCCTTCTTCTGGCATCGCGGCAAATCGCAATAAACAACTGTTGATTTGCCAGACGCATTTCGCTGACAGCCAACTCCATCGGAAACTTAGTTCCGTCGCTGCGAAGTCCAACTGTTTCTTGCTGGTAAGTCTTCAGCTTAGTATCGGGATTTAACACAAAATATTCGATCGAATAATCCCCCGCGCTGCTGTCCGGCTCCGGTTGAGCTATCAGCCGCCGCAGGTTCGATCCAATTATGCGATCGGCTTTCTCCCCAAAAATTTTTTCTGCTGCCTTATTAAAAGACTCAATATTTCCCTGTGCGTCCAAAGTAATAATACCGTCAGCCGCATTGTCTACCACAGCTTGAATGCGACTTTTACTTTCCTCCAAGCCAGCTTGCCGCTTGCTCAATTCCTTCTCTAAACTATCAAATAAATACCAAGAAGCCCCTGCACCCAAACAGCCGAAAACCAAACCAGCTAATTGCACGAAATTAATGCAATCTATCAACTCCCGTATTTGCCCCTCTAAAGATTTCTGGTAGGCTTCGCGCGCATCAGCAAACGCATTAATTTTTTCGCGCAGTCGATCCATCTTCAATTTACCTTGAACGAACACCTGAATTGTTTCCGGCGACTGCACCCTTGTTGCCGAACTGTCGAGCTTATTCAAAGTGTTTTGCAAGAAATTTATTTGCTGTTCGGTACTTTGTTTAATTTCTGCAAATCGCTGAGCTTGCAGTTGATTGTCTCGAACCATAACCTCGAGTTTAGCCAGCAGCAGGGGCAAACTCTTCTTTGCTTCTAAGTAGGGTGATATAAATTCGCGGCGCTTTGTCAACCCGTAACCCCGAATGCCCGTTTCTGCATCCACCACGATTGTTAACAAGCGGTTAGTTTCTTCAAGTATTTCCTTATTAATATTTGCTCGCTTTCTTATCTGTAGGCTGCTATCCCGGAGCCCTGCAATTGTTATCAGCGAAGCAAACAGACAAATCACGGGAATAGTAACGATGACTGTTCCCCGCTGGCGAATTGGTCGGTCTGTCCATACAAATTGGACGCAGCGATCGAGCAAATACTTCACGGATGTTGAAGGAGAAAGTTTGCTCGCAGTATATCGTTTTTTGGCAATTTAAGCTAGGGATAAGTTCGTTTTTTTTGTTTGGCGATCGCCGGGGACTAACCGTGGAAACTAGATTAGACCCCTGCTATACCTACCTGCTGAGACTAACAGCAGATTTTTTTGAACGGTTTTTAAACGGAGACAAGGAGAAAGAAATGCCTTTTTTCGGCAGCGAGACAGCAGGAGAACTAGAAACGAGCCTTTGTGCTTTACCTTCGTTTTCGCCTTCGGCTTTTGCTGTCAAACTAGAGTCTGTTTCGCAAGCGTTCTGAACATTTGTAACTACAGTAGTCCACCTGCCTGTAGCGGGATCGCGATAACAAGTGAAAGGATTTATTTTTAGCGGTTGACTGCAAGGTTTAATCATGTAGATGCACTCCTTTGATTCTCAGAACTTGCGCACTGCTTTCAGCAGCAGTGCTATCTCGCCAGTAGAAACAGCAGTATCAAGGCAAAAAGCAGAATTGTGTTTCTGTGCCCAGAGACCTTTGATAGTTCCTGATTTCCTGTTAACTTTTGCCTTCTACTGGTTGCCGACCATAGCATTACTTTTACCAAAATGCCTTTCTGCAAGCAACCCCTCACCCCCTTAATCAGGTTGAGGTGCGACTTGTGAATGCAGCGAGGCGCGAGATCCTGCCTGCGGGAAAACTTTGGGATAATACAGGTATTCTAGGCTGGGAAAAAATGTTACTGTGTGATCGGCAACAGACGTCGATCGCGATCTGTGTCACAATTAAAAAGGGAATTGGTAATTGGTAATGGCGAATTGATAATGAGGGAATTAGTAATCGGGAATTATTCCATCTCTTCCTTTCCTTAAATCTGTTAAATCCCGTACACAATCCGTTTTCTAACTTCATTCTAACTAATATTAACTTTTGCCTTTAATTGAACAGTAAAAGTAGAGCCAACACCAAACTGGCTCTCAACAGTGATATCGCCGCCCATCATCTGGCAAAACAACCGACTAATGGCTAATCCTAAACCGGTGCCGCCGTACTTGCGAGTAGTCGAAGCATCCCCTTGAATAAAAGGTTGAAACAAACCATGCTGCTGTTCTGCCGACATCCCAATCCCCGTATCGGATACCTGCAAATAAACCGAATCGCTGCCGCCTGCTGATTCGCGAGTCGCGCTCAACAGCACGGTTCCACCTTCGGTAAACTTCAGGGCATTCGAGAGCAAATTGAACAGAATTTGCCGGACTTTAGTCAAATCTGCATACATCACTCCCAAATTGGGAGAGCAAGAAACTTGCAATTCATTGTGATTTTTTTCGACCAAAGGGTGCAAAGTTGCAACGACTTCTTCTATTAAATTGCCGAGGTCAAAATTTTCTAAGTAAAGCTCCATCCGACCCGCTTCTATCTTAGAAAGGTCGAGAATATCGTTAATTAAAGTCAGCAAGTGTTTGCCGGCGTTATAAATTTTTTGGGTATCCGGAAGTATCTCTTCGAGTCCCGATTCCAGTGCTTCTTCTTGTAGCATTTCGCTGTAACCGATAATCGCGTTGAGCGGCGTCCGTAGCTCGTGGCTCATATTGGCTAAAAAAGTGCTTTTAGCTCTCGAAGCTGCTTCAGCTTTGTGTAAGGCTTCTTGCAAAGCTATTTCGGTTCTTTTGCGCTCGGCAATTTCGATGCGGAGCAGTTTATTGGCGGCGGTGAGTTGAGCGGTACGCTGATCCACGGTCATTTCTAGCTGCGCTTTGGCTTTGGAGAGTGCTTCCTGAGCCCGCTGGCGCTCAAATCCTTCGATCGCCAGCGCTACCAAATTTGCCAAAGAATCGGCGAATGTGCGCTCCTCCAGAGCCCACTGGCGGGGCGCGCCGATATGTTCGAGAGAGAGGATACCGACGATCTGACCGCCGAGCCTAATTGCTACATTTAAGATGGATGAATTTGGCTTGCTGGCATCTGGCAGCACAGCGGAAGGTTCGGCTACCGAAGATAAGTGGGAGAAATTTGTTTTTAGAGAGTTTTGAGTCTTTGGCACAGGTTCTAAAGCTTTGTCCGATCGCGCATTTTCGCCCGGTGCGTCGCCTTCAACATCTAAAGTTGAAAATTTTAAATCGCTTGCCGATATGGACTGGTGGCTCAAATGATTCTCGCGGGTGCGATCGTACAAGTCCAGACAAACTAATTTGAGGTTGGGGATTGTAAATTTAGAACGATTGACCGACTCGTGTTCCTCTGGGGCGGCCGTCTCTGTATCGATCGATTCTGTTTGGTTGTGGGCGAGCGCTCTCTCGGTAAAATTTAGCTGAGGATCGATCGGGTAGCGAGTTCCAAATCTTCCAGGGTTGTAAAGCCAGACGCTGACTTTTTCCACATCCAAAGTGCGGGCGGCAGCCTCAGTAATTTCGCGAATTCCCACATTCAGCGCACCGCTGTTGAGAGTCCTCTGCCGACCTAGCTGCAACAAAGCCAAACTCTGGCGGCGGAGCCGCTTTTCGCTCTCTTGGAGGGTTTGTTCTGCTTCTTTGCGCTGGGTGAGGTCGTACAAGGCGCACAATGCCGTCTGCTGACCGTTAAACAGCAGCGGCTCAACCGAGATCATCACCCAGAAAGGGGTGCCGTCTGACTTTTTGCAGTGCAGTTCGTAGTTTTGGAGGTGTCCGTCTTTAGCAATTGCCTCAAGTACCTTTGGGCGATCGCTGGGGTTGAAGTAAAAGTCGGGAGTCCTGCTGCCGATCAATTTTTCTAGGGGTAGGTTCAGGAGAGAAGCCAATTGAGGGTTCGCATACAGAATTAAGCCGTCACAGAGGCGAGAAACCAATACCGGAACCGGAGTTGCCGAGGCGATCGTCCGAAACTGCTCTTCGCTTGAACGCAGTGCCAACTCAGCTTTGCTCAGCAAGTGAGCTTCCATCGTATCCGAATGTTCGGTGGTAGTCTCCAGCATAATTTCTAGGTCAGCCTTTTCGCGCTTCAAGTTTTCAAGTTCTGCACTCAGCCGCTGAACGTCAAAAAGTAGCTGTTCTGTCGATGGTTCTTCCTGCATAGCAATTGAAAATTGGTAATTTTTAGTTTATTTTGAATTTTTTTACGGTTTTGTGCTAGCTTAACTATGACTTATTCCCATTAACTTCAGCCACCCTCATCCTGGTTCCCTGACTTAGCTTGGGGTTCATCTTTTTTACCTTTTTCTCTACTATTCCAATTCTAAGTGCAAGGAAGGCATCAGCCGTTGCAAGTTCTTCAGGGATTTTTTCTGCCAGGGGATCTGTTTAGAGCCTTTTATGGCGATTTGAATATTTTTTTGCTGGCGCACTTTGATAATAAATTTTGAGACAATATTAATTCCCGAACTATTTAAAAATTCTAGCTTTCGCAAGTCTAGAGTAACAGTGTTTGGCGAGGATTCAGCCACTTCGTTGAGCAGATCGACGATCGGCGCGTATTCTTCCACCTGGCTGAGTCGGAACGAGCCGCTGCAGGTCACTGTTTGGGTATCGCCATCGTAGCTGAGCGTGTAATCTTTGGTCTTAATCTCCATACTTTTCTCGGTTGTGGGTTGTTAGCGGTAAAGGGGCTTTGGGTGCGGGAGCGAGGATTGAGCTTCAGGCTAGCACGATAAGAATTCGGCTGTTTGCCGAATGCCTTTGCTGGTGTAACTTGTACTACATATACTGCTAACTGTAGCATTGCCACAGGGCAGTTATGAGTTATTTTGGGATTTATCAGTTGTGATACCAGTTGGAAAAAAGAATGCAACTGTTGACGAGATCTCTACCCTGGTAGTCATTAGTCATTGCCAATGATTCAATGATTCAATTATTCAATCGAAAATTGTAGGAGTTGTGGGGCTGTAGGAAACCAGCTTTTGCTGAAGTTCTGAGTTATCAATTCAGTTCTTTTTCTCAATTTAGTATTGACAAATTCACCAAAATGTGAGACAAATTTCACATCTAACCCAGCAGTGAGTAGGAGAATATTTAATGGCAATTTCACAAATTACAGAAAAGCTTTTGGCTGCTAAAAAAGCTAAGGGAATTAGTTTTGCTGATTTGGAAAAACTTTTGGGGCGCGACGAAGTTTGGATTGCCGCGGTTATTTACCGTCAAGCAACCACATCTGAAGATGAAGCAGAGAAAATTGTCTCGGCTTTGGGACTAGATGGCGAGACGGCTGCGGTTCTCTGCGAACCTCCGTTAAAAGGTTCTTTGGAGGCCTCGGTTCCGGTCGATCCTCTGATTTATCGTTTCTATGAAATTATGCAGGTTTACGGGATGCCGCTCAAAGCAGTGATACAGGAAAAATTTGGTGACGGGATTATGAGCGCGATCGACTTTACATTGGATGTCGAGAAAGAAGCAGACCCAAAAGGCGATCGAGTGAAAATAATTATGTCGGGAAAATTTTTGGCATACAAAAAATGGTAAGCCAGTCTTGCTTTACCTTCAAGTGAAAATTAAAAAATCAAAATTTGGTCGAATGACTAATGACTAATGACTAACGACTAATGACTAAAGCCTCAAAAGTGTTAACTTAGAAATAGAGATCGCGAAGCTTGACTCCGCCAAAAAAACGGAGACAAGCCCCCGACTTAAGTCGTGCAGAGCCCCAAATTTTAGACCATAGTTCAGCTCCAAAATTCATCTGTGGAGTAAATCTAAAATCTAAAATCTAAAATCTAAAATCGACTGACTGGCTTGGGTGTCCGATCGGGAAACCTTTCTAGGGCAGAGCTAAGGTCGATCCCGCGGCAACTTCCCCAGTAGAAACAAGCAACCGCAACCGTAAAGTAAGAGGCAAATATGTCAAAATATGACTCCCATCTGAGATGCTCCTTTTGCGGCAAGTCGCAAGAGTACGTCCGCAAGTTAATAGCTGGGCCCGGGGTCTACATTTGCGATGAATGCGTGGAACTGTGCAATGAAATTTTAGAGGAGGAGTTCTTTGACTCCAGTAAAACAATTGGTCAACAGATTCCCCAATCAGAGGTGCGAGAGTCTCAGGGACAAGGAACGCGGCGTCCGGGTCGATCGAATAAATCGAAAATTGTTTTAGGTCAAATTCCGAAACCGACAGAAATCAAGCAGCATTTAGACAACCACGTCATAGGCCAGCATTCAGCAAAAAAAGTCCTTTCTGTAGCAGTTTACAACCACTACAAGCGCTTGAGCGTTGACCAAGCTAAAGATAGCGACAAGTCTTCTCCTGACAGCGATGTAGAACTGCAAAAATCCAACATCCTGCTAGTCGGGCCGACAGGTTGTGGCAAAACTTTGTTAGCGCAAAGTTTGGCGCAAATGCTGGAGGTCCCGTTTGCGGTAGCCGATGCGACGACGCTGACAGAAGCTGGATATGTCGGCGACGATGTAGAAAATATTTTGCTGCGGCTGTTGCAAATGTCGGATTTTGATGTCGAATCGGCGCAGCGCGGCATTATTTATATTGATGAAATTGACAAGATTGCTCGCAAAAGCGAAAATACTTCGATTACCAGGGATGTATCAGGAGAAGGAGTGCAGCAAGCGCTGCTAAAAATGTTGGAAGGAACAGTGGTTAACGTGCCCCCGCAAGGAGGCCGCAAACATCCTTACCAAGATTTTATTCAAGTTGACACGAGCAAAATTCTATTTATTTGCGGCGGTGCTTTTGTCGGTTTGGAAAAAATAGTTGAACAGCGTTTGGGTAAAAAATCCTTGGGCTTTATTCAGCCAACAGAAAGCGACAGCAACTCAACTTTGCCGGCTAAGGATAAGCGGGCTGCTGATATTTTGCAGCAGGTACAGCCTGACGATTTAGTCAAGTTTGGTTTGATTCCTGAGTTTGTCGGGCGGATTCCGGTGGTGACGGTGATTTCGCCGCTGGATGAAGCAGCTTTGATGCAGATATTGACCGAGCCCCGGAATGCGCTGGTGAAGCAGTATCAAAAGCTGTTGAAGATGGACAGCGTGGAATTGGAATTCCAGCCGGAAGCGCTGCGGGCGATCGCCCAGGAGGCCTATCGTCGCAAAACGGGCGCGAGAGCTCTCCGCAGCATTTTAGAAGAGTTAATGCTGGATGTGATGTACGAGTTGCCTTCTCGCAAGGATGTGGCTAACTGTATGATTACTCCTGAAATGGTCGAGAAGCGATCGACTGCTGAATTGTTGTGGCATCCTGCATGGCACAAACAGCACGAAACTGCATAGTTTGTAATCTGTAGGGTGCTTGTAGCGCACCCTACAAGCTTGGCAAATTTACTTTATGACAGTTAAAAAAATGTCAGTCAATGTAGCTAAAGCCAGTAAAAAATCGAGATTGCCAGTATCCAGTTTGCTGCCGAGGATTGCAATTTACAGCGCGGTTATGGGTGGCATCATGGCGTCATGTTACGATTTTAAACTCAATATGATCGCCCCGTCAAGCGATAAGAGATATTCAGAAAACCCACAATATATTAATGCCATCAATAAAGGGCAGCAAGCTTACTATGCAGAGTACGGTCAATTTAGCGCTTCCATTGCAAAATTGGGTCTTGGAATTAAAGAACACACCAAGAACTATCATTACACGATCGTCTCATCAATGGGCCCGGTTCAAACTAGGCACAATCACCGCGAACCAGCACAATTTGAAAGCGCGCTCGCGATCGCGATCGCCAAACCTACTGACAGGAGCCCCCCCGGGAAATCCTACACTGGCGCAGTATTTGCTTACAAAGAAAAGGGTAGCAATCTAATAGAAGTTATTAGTGCTATATGCGAGAGCGATCGGGAGAACGCAAGTTATGCAGAAATTAGGAGTTCGCCAACTTTTGACGGCAAAAAAATTCACTGCCAGCCCGGAACAACGTTATGGCCAAGAAATTAACTGTCAGCCCGGAACAAGGTTAAGGTAAGACCTTGAAACTCTTTTGCATCACTTTTTGACCGTGTAAGTAAAATTGAAACTGCCAATTGCCAGGTTTGTCATCTTTTTGAAAATTGTACCAGCACCAAGTATTTAATCGATCGCCCGTCGTTTTTAAATAAGATTGACTCTGGGCAACAAAGTCTCCTTGAGAGTTGACAACCTTACAATAACCTCTATATTCTCCTTCTGGCAAGTTAGCAGCACTTACAGCAAAATAGACTTTTTTGTTTTGCTTCAAAGACCAAAAATCTCTAGTTTTTGTCGATTCTAGTTCGTCAGTTAACATCACTTGAGTCTGAGGATTTAACTTTTCTGCCTTGATTACTGGTTTGAGATCGACTGCTGTTTGAGGTTCGGGAAATTTCCAGAGCAAAGGAATAAAAATAGCAGCAATTGCTGTTAATAATCCGACTGATATCAGTGCGAGTTTTGACTTGTTACGCTGCTGAACTACCTCTAGGGGAATCAAAGCATTGAGGGCAGCATCCGCCGAAGGATAGCGGTGTTTGAAATTAGGTTCCACCATTTTTTGCAGCCAGTCAAGAAATTCTGGAGTTAGCTGCGGCAAGCGATGTTTAAAATTAATCCGCCCGGTATCGTTCATCAAACTGCCAACTTCGGTAGAATTGATGCCGATTAGCAAGCAAATTAGCGTCGCGCCGAGACTGTATAAATCCGATGCAACAGTTAGCTGCCGGTTGAACATTTGTTCTGGTGGCATAAAGCCCAAAGTACCTTTCACAACGCTGCTGGCGGCCACTTCTCCCCCGCCGATTCTAGCAAATCCGAAATCGACAAGGCTGACATCCATCCGGTCATTTACTAAGATATTTTCGGGTTTTAAATCTCTGTGGATGACTGGCGGAACCCGATTTTGCAGGTATTTGAGTATTTCTAAAACAGAGATAGCAATTTGCTTGATTTGTTCGGGCTTCCAGCGGTTAGAACTTGCCAAGGAAGGGGCATTTTTGTATTCTTGCACCATGCAGAAACCCGATGCAGTTGGGAAGGAATCTAAATAGCGGGGAATGCTAGGATAGTCGAGTTCTCGCAAAATCTGAATTTCGTGTTCGCACGCTTGATATTGAGCCCAATTAGCGCCTGTTTGGGCAAATTGAAATTGTTTGACGGCGACGGAACGTTTGGTATTAATTTCGGTAGCGAGATAAGTAACTCTACCGCCAGCGCGATTGTGTCCGAGTTCGCGGGTTATTTGATAGCCGTAGTTGGAAAAGTCAGGAAAAGCATTCATAGGTAAATAGTTGATAGTTGATAGTTAGTGGTTGAGAGTTGTGATAGTTAATAGCGAGGTTTTTAAAAGTTAGATTTAAAGCGAACTCTCGAAACAATCCGCCAACAACAGGCAGGAATGCAGACTCTTAATATTTGGTAAGGTTTGTAGTGAGGACTTCAGTCATTGAGGTTGAAAGTCCTTGCTGCGAACAAGTTTTTACGGTTTAATTAAATTTGGTTGGGATTTGCGATAGTTGGCAAGCATTCTTTTTGGTTTAAAAACGATCGAGTCAATTAACGGAATTCCAGTGAGGGCTAGAGATGTCATTATCGTTCCTCCTACAACTAATATTTCTCTTGGTTCAACCCATGCTAATTGAGATTCTAAGTTTACACAGAGTAGAAATGCTACTGACAAACTCATACAAAATCCGGCAGTAAAAAAAGCTCTTTTGGTAGCATCTACTTCAAAAATTTGTCTGGCTATCTGCTGGTCAATCAGCTTGTTAAATACCCACTTGACTATCTTGTAAATCAGGGATGCCAGCGTTAGAATCCAGAAGACTCTAAAGAAGCTATCAGTATACAATGAAAATGGTAAAAGCAGCATAATAACTGCTACTATCGTAACATTTTTGATCGTAACATTCGTAATCCTTCCTAGTATTAAGGCTCCAAGTAAAGTTACTGCGAGCGAAACCAGCCGTGACCCAGCATACACAAAACTCATTAATTTATAATCGATCGTACCCTTCGCGAAATCAAAAATAATACTGGTTAATACGCTGCTAATAACATTATAAAATATCAATCCTATTAACCCTCCACATAAAGCTAGAAACCAATTAAAATCATATTTGTTTAATTTGGCTGTAATGGCGATTTCGGCGACTAAAAATCCCAAGAAGCCACTCGTAAAACAGATGGGAAGCAGGATAGTAGTAGTCTCAGAATACAAAAAGATATCAACCCCCGGATGGCCGAAAACATAATCAATTGAGGAAAATATAAAAAATGTTAACAACAAACAGCACATAAAAGTTGCTAAGATCAAACAGCACCTAAAAGTCAGCATGAATACCGACAAAAAATTAGTTTTTTGCGGTACGGGCAGCGGGGCTGTTGTAGCTTGCAATTCTATTGTATGAGTTTCGGGTTCAGAGTTTGCGCGCAAGATGATTTGGCGGTTGTAAGTTTGACTTTCCAGCAATTTGCTCGTATCGACGGCGATTGTGCACTCGATATCATTGCTTTCAAATGCCTGCGGTTCAAAGGAGATCCAAGAGTGGTCGTAGGGCGTGTGGGGCGGATCGTTCGGATGCGGCGCGACTTCCCACCTGCCACAAAGCATTGTGTGGGGAATTGGGTTGCTAATTGCAATAGTTTGTGTTAAGATTTCTCCATATTCTGTGGCGGTGAATTGAATGCGATCGCGCTCAAGTCTGACTTTCGGCATGCTGCTGACATCCAAAGATTCTAGCGCAGTTAAAGCATCCGCAGCCGATGGATATCTGTCTTGCAATCTCGGCGCTACCATCCTCTCCAACCAATTCATCCAACCCTGCTGCAATGGCGGTACTAAATGCCGGAAATGAATGCCATAATTGGCATCAACTAAATTACCGACATCCGCAGATTTCGTACCAGTTAACAAGCAAATCAGCGTTATCCCCAAGCCGTAAAGGTCGGATGCTTTTGTTAATTTTCGGTTGAACATTTGTTCCGGTGGCATGAATCCCATCGTGCCTTTGACGACGCTGCTAGCCGCGATATTTCCACCTCCTAGCCTAGCAAAACCAAAGTCTACTAAATAAACATTGAGTTCGTCATCTATTAACAAGTTTTCTGGCTTAATGTCGCGGTGAATAATCGGCTGTTTCTGAGCTTGTAGGTCAACTAAAATCTCTAAAGTTGCGATCGCAATTTGCTTGATATCCGGCGGCGAAAAAGTCCGGGCGACAGCAGATTCGGCATTTTTGTATTCCTGCACCATGCAGAAACCGCTGTCAGTTTGAAAAGAATCGAGATAGCGTGGAATGCCAGGACGATCGAGATTTTGCAAAACTTTAATTTCTTGTTCGTAAGCTTCGTATTCTTCCCAGCTAGCACCTAATTGGGCAAATTGAAATTGCTTAATTACAACGGATTTTTTTGTGTTAATTTTTGTGGCAAGATAGGTGACGCGGCCGCCCAAACTGTTGTATCCGAGTTCGCGACTTATTTGATAGCCATGTTTGGAAAATTCTGGAAAAGCGTTCATAGGTAATTACTATGGTTGGTAGTAAGGACTTTAGTCCTGAAGCCGTTATCTTATAAGGACTAAAGTCCTTACTACGAACGAAACGATCGCTCCTACAAACATAACTTTTTTGAAAAAAGGCGGCAAGTGTGATAGGATTTGATTTCGCGATCGGTTCTAGCGGGGAGCAGCCGTTAGAGGAAACGGGGAAAGTTCGGTGCAAGTCCGGCGCTGTCCCGCAACTGTAATGAAACCGTTGTGGTTTCTCAAGTCAGAATGCCCGCCGATATCTAACTCACTTTTGAACGCATCTGCGAGGTACGGATGATGGATGGAATTAACACGGCTGTACGCACAAAGCACAGTCTGTTTGTTTGCACTGCTTGCGCTAGTGTTTGGAAAAACGGCAAGCGCGAAGGTAAAAGCGGCGGTCAACAATTTATGGAAGACTTATCGAAACTCGCTAAAGATTGGGAGTTTTCTGATAAATTTGAGATTCAAGAAGTTGAGTGCATGAGTGCTTGCAGTCACTCTTGTGCGGTGTCTTTTGCTGCTGTTGGAAAGTACACTTATCTGTTTGGCGATTTACCAGCAAATGAGTCGGAAAGCGTCGAGGCGGTACTCGAATGCGCGGGTCAATACTATGCCAAACCGGACGGTTTGTTGCCTTGGTCTGAGCGTCCTCAAGCTCTGAAAAAAGGCGTTTTAGCAAAGATTCCACCACTACCAAATTAGATAGGTTTGTAGTAGGGACTTTAGTTTTTCCTTCTCGTTCCTAGGCTTTGCCTGGTAACGCATACGCAGAGGCTCTGCTTCGTATTAAAAGCGCTCCTTTATTCCAGCTAGGCAGAGCCTCTAGATCGGTATTCCTAGGCTATGCCTGGGAACGAGATATCCCATCACCAAATAAGCACAAAATTATCAATGCACAAAATTCCTGTTACTGTCATCACTGGTTTTCTCGGTAGCGGCAAAACTACCTTAATTCGCCACTTATTGCAAAATAATCAAGGTCGCCGCATTGCTGTTCTGGTTAACGAATTTGGCGAAATCGGAATTGACGGAGAACTGCTGCGCGATTGCCAAGTTTGCGACGAAGAAGAAAATGTCAGCAGCAATATTGTTGAACTAACAAATGGTTGTCTTTGCTGCACTGTTCAAGAGGAATTCTTGCCGACCATGCAGGAATTGTTGAAGCGCCGAGAGCAAATTGATTGTATTTTAATTGAGACTTCTGGCCTCGCACTTCCTAAACCTTTGATTCAAGCTTTTCGCTGGCCGGAAATTCGCACCGGTGCTACTGTGGACGGTGTTGTTGCTGTTGTGGATTGCGAAGCTATTGCTAGCGGTACTTTTGTCGGTGATATCGATGCTTTGATGGCACAGCGACAGGCTGATTCTAGTTTAGATCACGAAACTCCGATCGAGGAATTGTTTGAAGACCAGTTAGCCTGTGCCGATATGGTACTTTTAACGAAGGTCGATCGCGTAGATGCGGAAACTCACCAGAAAGTCCAAAGCTGGTTGCAGCAAGAGTTACGCCCGATTGTGAAAATTGTACCCTGCAAAGGTGGCGAAATTAACCCCGATGTGCTAATGGGATTTAATGCGGCGGTTGAGGATGATTTGGAGTCTCGCCCGAGTCACCACGATGCTGAGGAGGAACACGAACACGATGATGATATTAACTCGACTTACTTTATTGCCGATCGCGAATTTGAACCTGAAGCTTTGGTGAAAAAACTGCAATCCTTGATGCAGCAGGAGGAAATCTATCGGATTAAAGGGTTTGTGGCGGTTCCCAAGAAACCGATGAGGATGGTGTTGCAAGGTGTGGGTTCGCGCATAGAATATTTTTACGATCGCCCTTGGCAACCTTCCGAGCTCCGTCAAACCAAATTAGTGCTGATCGGTCGAGAGTTAGAGCGCGATCGAATTGCAGCTATGATTAACAATTAATTGTCATCTCAGAGGGGCGGGTTGATGGATATTTTGAATTGCAGCAAATATTATTGGTAAAACTCGCTCCTCCAAGCTCTCACGAACAATTTATTAACATTATTTAATATTGTGACCGCTGCCAGCAAGTTTGGTATAGAATAGCGATAATGGTTATCATTGTACAATAATCGAGGTCAAGTATGGTGACTGCTGGGGCGATCGAATCAGTTCCTGTTACCGTTCTCACGGGTTATCTCGGCGCAGGCAAAACTACGCTACTCAACCGCATTTTAACACAGGAACACGGCAAAAAAGTTGCAGTCATCGTCAACGAATTCGGCGAAGTAGGCATCGACAACCAACTGATAATTGATGCCGACGAAGAAATTTTTGAGATGAACAACGGCTGCATTTGCTGTACAGTCCGAGGCGATTTAATTCGGATTATCGGCAACTTGATGAAGCGGCGCGACAAATTCGATCACATAGTCATCGAAACCACAGGTTTAGCCGACCCCGCACCAGTAATTCAAACCTTTTTTGTAGACGAAGATATGCGGGACAAATTGCTGCTAGACGCAGTTATCACCGTAGTCGATGCCAAGCACATCTGGCAGCACTGGGACGCAGACGAAGCTCAAGAACAAATTGCATTCGCTGATGTAGTTTTACTCAACAAAACTGATTTAGTGACACAGGAAGAATTGGCAGAATTAGAAAAGCGAATTCGCGCGATGAATGCACTGGCAAAAATTTACCGCACTCGCAACGCTGAATTAGCAATGGAGGCTTTGTTGGGCGTCAAAGCATTTGATTTGAACCGAGCATTAGAAATCGAACCAGACTTTTTGGGCGAACACACTCACGAACACGATGAAACAGTTACTTCCGTAGCAATAGTAGAATCCGGCGCTATTGACCGCAACAAATTCAGCGATTGGATTGAGGAATTGTTGCGGACTCAAGGGCCGAATATCTTTCGGACAAAAGGCATTTTGAATGTCGCCGGAGACAACAAGCGATTTGTTTTCCAAGGAGTACACATGGTGTTTGATGGCCGACCGGATAGACCTTGGAAAGCCACCGAAACTCCGAAAAATGAACTCGTATTCATCGGCCGCAACTTAAAAGAAAATCAATTGCGAGAGGATTTTCGTAAATGTCTGGTTTAACTGAAATCTTGAAGTATTTTTAATAAGCTTTTTTGGAACAGGCAAAATGCCTGTTCCACAAGAATAAAATTCATCTCTTGTGGAACGGGCATCTTGCCCGTTCTTAAAAATAGTGCAACATTTCAGATTCAATAAATATGGATAACAAAAAGACAAATAAAAGTGAACTAACTCTGGAATTTCACGCCAAAGCAATGCTGTCTGACTACGTAACTGCTGTTACTTGGTCGCCGGATGGTACAACTTTAGCAGTCTGTTCTGCTGCGGGCGAAGTGATGCTGGCGGCAGTAGGGGCAGTTAATGAATTGTCCTTGCAAACCCTACAAACTGCCACGGGTAAATCAGCCGATTGCTTGTCTTTTTCCCGCGACAGTCAATTCCTAGCTGCTGGCGGACAAGATGGAAAAGTGCGAATTTGGCGCGTTAATTCTGGGGAATTAATTGCTGGTTTGGATAACCAGCGCGTCTGGGTTGATAAGTTAGCTTGGAGTCCCAACTGCAACCAGTTAGCTTTCAGTATGGGTCGCTACGTTCAAGTATGGAATGCTGAGGATAATGTTGTGGAAGTAACGCTGAATTTCGACTCATCATCTATCCTCGATTTAGCATGGCATCCTATGGTTCAATATCTGGCCGTTAGCGGCTATCAAGGTGTCAAAGTTTGGCATGGCGAAGACTGGGACGAAGACCCGGAAATTTTATCAGTACCCTCGGCAACAGGTGCAGTTTCTTGGTCGCCACAAGGGGAATTTTTAGCTTGCGGCAATATGGACAATACTCTAATTGTTAATGAATGGGGCAATTTTGAACCCTGGGTAATGCAGGGTTTTCCGGGGAAAGTTCGGCAGCTAGCTTGGTCGGATAAAACTAATTCCTTGGGTGCGCCTTTGTTAGCTGCTGCGAGTTCTGAAGGTATTTCAGTGTGGGAAAAACACGCTGATGAAAGTATCGGTTGGGATTCTTGGGGGTTAGAGGTACATGAAAAAGTGGTAAATGCGATCGCCTTTCAACCTAGCACATTTTTATTAGCTTCCGCAGCCGCAGACGGTCAACTTTGTTTGTGGTCTGAAGCAGAACAATTGCTGCAAATTCTAGAAGGTGCAGAGGGCGGTTTTTCCTGTCTCGCATGGCATCCCGAAGGCCAGTTTCTGGTCGCGGGCGGCTGTGCAGGTGAATTGCTGGTTTGGTCACAATCTATGGGCGGCAAAGAGTTCGGGGGGTGCTAAGTTCGCATACGCACCCGTTTTACTAAAACATATACAATTGAAAACTTTAGGACTTACCCACGGGTGCCCAGAAACCGGGTTTTTCGAGCGTCTACTTCGTTGCAGACCGCATCGAGTAAAAAACCCGGTTTCTAAGCGTAGAAGTGCGTCCAGGACTGAACTTGCTCTTTACAAAATCCTAGATTACTATAAGTAGGGCGTTAAATTACTTTTTGGGTAAGTAAGCGTAAAAAACGCACAACAGATAAACCTTGTGCGTCCAGGAGTGTTATCCTCTCTTTCTTGTCAAAATCCCTTGACTGGGACTGAACAGCAAAGCTAGCAAAAATAACCCAAAAACAACTAATACAATTGCCGCACCAGACGGCATATTCAAATAATAGCTGAAATACATACCAGTTACGCTAGCTGTAATCCCAATAATTGATCCCAATCCCATCATTAAATGCAGCTCTTTTACCAACAAATACGCCGTTATTCCCGGCCCGATTAACAGCGAAATTACTAACAGCGCCCCCACAGTTTGCAAACTCGCAACAATCGTCAGCGTAATCGCCGAAATCATCCCGAAATAAATCCAGTTTACAGGCAAACCGGACGCTTGCGCCCCCAGCGGGTCAAAAGTATAGAATAGCAGTTCTTTGTAAAGGAGTTTAACCGCCACCAAAATTATCAAAGTTATGACAAAAGTCTGCTGCACGTCAGCAGGTGCAACTGACAAGATATTTCCGAACAGAAAACCGTCTAGGTCTAATTTGGTGGTTCGCAACAGGCTAATTAAGGTGATGCTAATCGCTAAAAATGTAGATAAAATTAATGCCATGACGGCATCAATTTTGAGGCGCGATTGCGATTGAATCCACGCCATAATTACCGCGCTGATAATTCCCGATATAAACGCGCCGATCGAAATATTGAAACCTAAAGAAAAAGCCACCGGCAATCCGGCTAATACTGAATGGGCAATCATGTCAACCATCATTCCCATTTGCTGTACAATTAAATAGGAGCCAACAACTGCGCAGAGAATTCCTAGCAAAATTCCGACGGCGATCGCATTTCGCATGAACTCGAATTGTAGTGGCTCAATTAGTAGGTTTAACATTGAATTACATCAATAATAGGATTTTTTAAAGCACAATCAACTGCACAGGCGGGACGCCCGTGCGACAATCAACTTTAAAGATAGATCTTTTTTTGCTTACGCCGAAACTAAACTTAAATCGTATCCATAGGCTTTTTGAATATTAGCGGCGGTGAGAACTTCTCGGCAGGAACCCGTGGCAATTAAATGCTTGTTGAGCAACAATAAATTGTCGTACTGTTTTAAAGTTTCGCCTAAATCGTGGCTGATTACTAGCAATGTTTTATTTTCGGCTTTGAGTTCGGCAAAAATATCGAAAATAATTTCTTCTGTTGCTTTGTCGATCGCATTAAAAGGTTCGTCGAAGAAGAATAAATCGGCTTGTTGGGCGATCGACCTTGCTAAAAAAATCCGCTGCTGCTGTCCGCCAGACAGTTCGCCAATTTGCCGATCGTGCAAATCCCACATTCCCACCCGCAGCAAAGCAGCTTTGACCAATTCTTGGGACTGCTTCGAGGGACTGCGAAACCAACCAGTCTGGACAGTTCGCGCCATCATCACCGCATTCCACACCGTAATCGGATAATCCCAGTCAATTTGCGATCGCTGCGGCACGTAAGCCACCCGCGACAACTGTTGCTTCAACAACCGCCCCTGATATTTCACCAAACCCCGACAGGCCGGGATCAATCCCAGCATCGCTTTCACCATCGTGCTTTTCCCCGCGCCGTTGGGGCCGAACACACCGGTTAATTGTCCCGATTCTAAATGGAAATTCACGCTGTTGAGGGCCGAAATTCCGCGATAATTGACAGCCAAGTCTTGCACTTCTAGCATAATTCGAGATTTTGAGAACGATTCTTGTTCGTACCTACTAGAATAGGATAACTCGAAAAAGCAATAACGATTATCGTTCCAAAGGTAAAAATGTTAAAGAAGTTGGCTGGAAAAACCAGCAGATTGTGCGGTGCGACTGTTTTGGCGATCGGCTGCGGACTGGTTGGGTGCAGTGGAGGGCAGAACGCAAGCAATCCGGTGTCAGAGAGTCCGACCGCGACTCAAACTCAAGCCAGTCCCGCCGCCAACTTGCCCAAAGTGGTCGCCACGACTGGCGTTATCTGCGACATAACTAAAGAAATTGCTCAAAGTTCGATCGACACCATCTGTCTCATCAAGCCCGGAGACGACCCCCACGCCTATCAAACCAAGCCGGAAGACCGCAAAGCGATTGAAACAGCAAATCTGATTTTATACGGCGGCTACAACCACGAACCCAGCATCATTAAGTTAATTCAATCCAGCAGTAATTCCGCGCCCAAAATCGCCGTACACGAACTCGCAGTTCCCAAACCGCTGATGGGCGAACACGAGGACGAACACGGCGAAGAGAAAGCGGAAAACCAACCCCACGCAGAAGGCGAAAAAATTCCTGACCCTCACGTTTGGCATAACCCTCAAAATGGCATCCGTATGGTAGAAACAATTCGGGATGAATTGAGCAAAGTTTCCCCCAGCAATGCTCAACTTTATACCAAAAATGCAGCAAGCTTAACAGATGAGCTGCAAAAAATAGATACTTGGATAAAAGCTCAAATTGCGACAATTCCAGCTCAAAAACGCAAGTTAGTAACAACTCACGATGCTCTGACTTACTATGCCGATGCTTACGGTTTGGAGATTGCTGGAGCTTTGCAGGGTGTGACAACAGAGGAACAGCCCACAGCAGCCAGAATTGCGGAATTGTCCTCAGAAATGAAGACTGCAGGAGTGCCGACAATTTTTGTCGAAACCACAACTAATCATAAGTTGATGGAGACTGTGGCGAGGGAGGCAAATGTCAAAATTTCGGACAAGGAACTTTACAGCGACGAGTTGGGAGGCTCCGGCACCGGTGCTGATACCTATGAGGGAATGCTAAAAACTAATACTTGCGCGATTACTTCTGGCCTCGGCGGCAATTGTACTCCCTTCTCAGGACAAGCAACACCAACTCCCAAACCATAGACTTCGTAGGGTGGAGCAAGCACCTTACATTTACTGGGTACGCAGCAAAATGCAGCACTCGCCCTCGCAGGGGTTTTCGATGGCGATCGCTGCGTTTGCTTCGATGACTTTAAGGTGAAATTTCCCCATCGGTGCTGGAGGGTTTTTGCCCAATTCCCAATTGCTTCTTAGAGGTTTTTAAGTCTTTCCAAAGCGCCTTAATATCTTTATAGGCTTTCTCAGAGCTAATTTTTCCCCCAGTTTCTAGCGAGCAAATATAAGTGATTTTTTGAGCAAACTCCTGCAAGTTGGCATTAAACGCCAAGTTTTCTGGCGTGAAATCACCGTAGTAGCGATTGCGAGGATGTAAAAAATCTTCCCGCTCTTTCATTGCCCCCTCCTAATTTAACTTTTGGTATGCAACTTTTGTTTCGGTCTCTGCTGTTAATAGCACTATTTGTACTTAGTATCGCGGCTTTAACTTGCTTCTATTGTATTGCGTAAGTAGCAATTGTGCTTTTTCGCTCTGTATTTAGTCTATTAATACAGTCTTAACCTTAAGTTAGCTTTATTTTAACTTTTCTTTAACCTAACAGCCAAAAAATTGGGAAATGCGAGGTTCGCATCTCCCTTTAGATAGATTTTAGAGCGGTTGATTAACCTTTTCTGAAGCCGAATATTTATTTGTTGCACTCGCAGCCGGTGTGGCCGCAGCCGCTGCCGTTGGGGTGGCCGTCAGCGCAAGCACTAGAACAGTATTGTTTGGCGTCTTTTTCAATGGCGTCACTGAGGTTGACAACGCACAGGCAAGAAGGACAGGCACATTTTGTTTGGGTGGCGGTAGTCATTTTAGATTCTCCTGGTGGGGTTGTTTGTCTGTACTTATATATGAACACATATTCAGATATAAGTCAAGGAAATGTAAAAGTTTTGTTACAAAACGTTTGGCATCGCACTAAAATGAAAATGAGAATTAAAACAAGCCTGGAAAAGATGTCACCCAACTCTGCTGTTAACGGAGCGATAAGTCAGCCTCACGAACAAAACGATACACCAACGTGCGATCGACCGCACCTAGTTGACAGTTTGCGGGCCGGGGACATCCAAACACAAGTTCTCAACACCGCAAAAGCGCAGCGGATGGCAGAGTTTTTCAGTCTTTTGGGTGATGCAAACCGCCTGCGGCTGCTGTCGGTTTTGGCAAAACAAGAACTGTGCGTGTGCGACTTGGCTGCGGCGTTGAGTATGAGCGAGTCGGCAGTATCGCACCAGTTGCGGGCATTGCGGGCGATGCGGTTGGTAAGTTACCGCAAGGTTGGGAGACAAGTTTTTTATAGTTTACTCGATCGCCACGTTTTGGAACTTTACCAAGCAGTCGCCGAACACTTAGACGAAGCAGATTAAGCTTTTGGGCGTGGGGCATTGGTCAAACAGGGCATTGATAATGGATTTAAAATTCTGTAGGGGCGGCTTTTACCAATAATTTCGGCCTAAGACCAATAATCTCGTAAACCCGCCCTCACCAAACTCAATATCAATCTTGGACGGTGTGGCCCGTAGCAACAACCGCCTGTGAAATTGACTCTTCAGAAGCTTGAGCTTCTACTGTAACAGTCTTAGCTGCGACATCCACATTGACAGTAGCACCGGAGTCAACAGTTTTGATTGCTTTGGTAATTGTATCAGCGCAGCCAGAGCAGACGATCGAGGGAACGTTAAGTAGTATTGCCATAATTAAGCAAAATTTCGTAGATGACAGTATTATTTTTTATTTTAATCTAAATTCGTGAAACACGCGCTTTCGCCGATTCCGGCAGGGGTTTAAACCCTGCCTCAAAGCTCAAGTCGCTTAAAACCAAATGTAGAGTTTGACGTTAAAAGTTATACATTTAGGACTAATGCCAACTGGCAGATTAAACACAGGTATGTAGTTGCGCTTCAGCGCTTTTTCCTAAGCTAAGAGCGCTGAAGCGCAACTACGTACCTAACAGTTAACGCCTAGTTGTGACAGTTGGCATTAGTCATAACAATATCACTTCACACTTAATACCTTGGAATATAAATTATTATCCGGTATGCGGCGCCCAACGGCGGCGGCTACAGGTCGCAAACTAACAACTAAATCTACCATATCCGCTAAAGAAAGAGCTTGCCGCGCGTCAGAAACCGATTTTTCCGGTTGCGGGTGACACTCAATAATTAATCCGTCAGCACCGCAAGCAACCGCTGCTTTGGCTAGTGGTGCGACTAATTCTCGCTTGCCGACTGCGTGAGAAGGGTCTACAATTACTGGCAAATGAGTTAACTGTTTCAGCGCTGCGACTGCACCCAAATCTAATACGTTTCGCGTGTAATTGTCGAAGCTGCGGATGCCTCTTTCGCACAGAACTACATCAGGATTTCCGTGACTGAGAATGTATTCGGCGGCCATCACAAATTCTTCAATTGTGGCTGACAAGCCGCGTTTTAGCAGGACTGGTTTTCCGGCTTGACCGATCGCCTTTAGTAACTCGAAGTTTTGCATATTCCGACTTCCTATTTGCAGCATATCAGCATAGGTGACAACTGGCTCGATTTGGGCGATCGACATTACCTCTGTCACCACGGGTAAACCGTAACGCCGGCTGACATCGGCTAAAATTTCGAGTCCCTCAATTCCCATGCCTTGGAAAGAATAGGGAGATGTGCGGGGTTTGTAGACTCCGCCCCGCAAAGCTTGCACGGAGGCGGCGGATAGTTGGCGGGCGACTGTTTCCATTTGTGCGGAACTTTCGACGGTACAGGGGCCGCCGATGATTAATAATTCTGTGCCGCCGACTGAGACTGTTTCTGAGAGTTGAACAATTGTTTGGTGTTCGGGATGAGATTTGGTTGCGAGTTTGGCTTCTAACATTAGGGAATTTTCCTGGAAAATTAAGTGGGTGGTTGACAACAAAAAACCCGGGACTTTTAGGAGTTCCGGGTTGGTGCGAAAAGACAGCGCGACAATTTACCCAGAACTCTTGTTGGGCCAAAAATAAAAGCTGTAGTACCAGTTACTGAATAATGTCATTGCTGTTTTCGCTTGTGCTCGATTGGTTGTTGGGAAAAAACTTGATAAAACAAAACCGCAGGTGTTAATCTGCGGTTCGCCCGGATGTTCACAGTGAATTGCAAATTCACTCCGGGCGAACTTGGCTGTACCAAAAATAAAAATAGCTGTTGGCTGTGAACATAGGTGAAGTGCTGCGATTTGTGGGTTAAACACAATACTATTGGACAAGCTATCACAGGGAGACTGGGATGTCAAGTATTGTTTGCAAAATGTAATTGCTGTTTCCTCCGGGGGCGGAAACGGCATTGCCGTTTCCCTACGGATATCGCGGGGTTCGGCATCACTCCGGGGGCGGACACGGCAATGCCGTTTCCCTACGGATATTGGGGGCTTCGGCATTACTCCGGGGGCGGACACGGCAATGCCGTTTCCCTACTATGATGTTAGTCCCAGCCGAAATCTCGATCGCACAATTGGGCCAGTCTTTGGTTGTGCGATCGAAAATATGCTCTCAATTGCTCGTATACTGTGTCGCTGATGGGCGGATATTGGGTGGCGTTGTATTTTTCGTAGGTTTGTAGTTGGTGCGGCGGCAATTCTAGAAATTCTAAGACGCTGTTGTATGTGCCGAAGGTATTGGTATACAAGTCTTCGCTTTTGAGGATTAAAAGTTGTGATTTGGGAAAAAGTTTCATCCAGGCTGGGAGTTGGTCGGCGTAAATGCCGCGGGTTAGATAACTGTGGTGTTGGTGTTCGTAACTGTAGTAGTTTGGGTTGGTTGTGAGTTTTTCTATTTCGCCTTGGAGTCTTTCGGGTTCGGAGGCGATCGCACTTTCTAATGATAGGGATTCGTAGCCTATTTTGATATAGTAATAATAGTGGGAAATGGCGCGTTCTACTGGGTTTCTCAGCAGGGCGATTATTTTAACTTTTGGGCATAAATCGTGGATTCGTTGCGGAACTTGGGGGTGACAGATGTAGTAGGGGCTGGCTTCTCCGGTTAGTAAATTTTCGCCTGTTTGGGGCTGGGGAAATTGGGTATAGTACCAGTCTGGGCTTTTGTCGAAGTTGAAGTCGAAGTAATGGATTTCTTTTTGGGCGGCGGGGGCGATTTGGGGATGTTGGATTAAGTAATTGTACAGAGACGTTGTGCCGCCTTTTTGGGCGCCGATGATGATGAAGTCGGGGGGTTTGGGAGTTTGTTTCACGGGTGGGGGTGATAGGTTGATATTTTGCACTTGTACTGACAGTGCGCCGGGGGGTAAAATGGAAGTTCGATCGCACTTTGACGCATTACGGAAATTCGATCGCACTTTGACGCATGGCGGAAATTCGATCGCCCAAATTAGATTCGATCGCACCGATACGCCTGACGACAATTCGATCGCCCACTCTACATTCTAGGTTCCGGCGATTGAAATCGCTAGCAACGCCAGCACAGCAACAAAGTCGGCAACGCAAGGGCTGGGAAATACAAAAATTGCGATCGCGATCGCAGTTTTTGGGCGATCGCACAGATTCTCGATCTGGACACTGACAATCGGATTGAAATAAGCTAGGGTGTAGTTCCCCAGACCAAAATCTTTGCAGGGCAAATCTTTCGCTGAAAAATATATTATCGGCGGTGATTTTGGTTGCGGGTTTGTGGGTTTTATGTTTCAGCCGAGGTACAGATTTAAATTTGTGCAAGAGGCTGATATGCAAGTTGCGAAAAATGGGAACAATATAAAGATGGGATTGTACTGTCAAGCAGTAACTACCTGCAATACCATCTCTGAAATTATTCAGGAAGGCGTCAATGTTTAAGAGCAAATTATCCAAAGTTATCGTATCGCTGCTGCGGCGGATTGCTGGTGTTACCAGATCTGGCGCGAAGCGGCTGATGAGAGCAATGCTGCAAGCGCTGATGGCTATGGGCCGCAGGGCGAGACTGCCGATGGCGGGGTTTGTGCTGCCGACGGTGACGATGGTGTTGCTGGTAGTGATATTGTTGACTGTGGCGATTACCCTGCGATCGTTCGATCGGGCTAATACGGCGCGTAACGTGCGCGTGAACCAGCAAGTGCTGGCGGCCGCGACTCCCGCGCTCGATCGGGCGAAAGCAAAAATTCAGTTTCTGCTGCTGGAAGACCCGCGGAAGCCGCTGGCAACCCCATCCGATCCAGAATTGTATCGGCTGATATCCGATAGCACTGGTGGTGGTACTGGTATCGATAATTATACCTTCGGGGACGAGACACGCCTAAAACTTAAAGCTGACCTAGACGGTAACGGTAGTATATTATCCCCCGATCTTCCCCTTACCGATACTCGCAGTGTCGAGATCAATGAATCTATAAACACTGCTTGGAGATATGCTGTCGATACGAATAACGACGGCAAATATGACACTTTTACCCTCTACGGCATATTTTTCCGCAGCCCCCCACGCATTCCATCAGGTGCTAATGCAGGCGAGTTCACCAGGCCAAGAAAAACGCTGGAAGCAAGAACCCCACCGATGTCCCTTGGGGTACTGAAAAAAGGATGTGAGGCAGCGGCAGGTAATAGTGCTAGCTTGGTTGGGGATTCCAGTTGGTACAGTATGAACGGCCGACTGTCAAAAAGTTTCTTTGTTTACACCGTTAATGTACCGATTACAGCCTCGGAAGCTAGCAGTTTGGGTAATGATTATAAAGCATTCACAGGCACTAGCAGCATATCCGCTCTCGAATACCAGCAAGATCAAAGTCGCATTCCCCTCAGCAACAACGCGGTTGTGTACGAAGACGACTTAGAAATATCTCCTGGTCCTCCCATAAATATCAACGGGCGAATGGTTACAAATAGTAATCTTATTGTGTCGGGGATAGGCGGTGATGACAATTTAAAATTGTATCAAGTTAGCAGCCAGAATTCGTGTTTTTACGAACAAGAAAATAGCAAAATAATTGTCGGTGGTAATGTAGTAAATGGCGGTTCTGGTGATAATTTTCCTTCTAAGACAGTTCAAGTACACCTGTTTAAAAAGCCTGCTCCAATAATAGATCAAAAAATTAGCGCGACAGTCACTGCTAAAAAAACGGGTCAATCTGTTGGAACATCAAGTAAAGCTTTAGATGTACTTTACAACAACGCAGCGTTTCAGGATCGCATCAGTTTGCTAGTGGGATGGCAGTCGAGGACTAAACCCGTTACTGATGACCCATTATCAGTCCAGAAGAGACCGACCACTCAGAGCCGGGAGCAAGCACTAGAAAATTATTTTAAACTCACAACCCGAAAAGTTCCCTTTGCGGAAATAGCATTTGGAGGAAACGGAATTGATGGCTTCGATCCGCTACCACCAGCACCTGCCGCACCAACAGGAGCCTCGCCCATTCTAGGTAGCGGAGAGAGTCTACGACCGATCGATCGGTGGAACCTTCCGCTTGATGCCAACACTAACCTAAGTCTCAATCTCAACCAGCTAGAAGCAACAGAGATCGTTCCAAACAAGCCGATCGAAGAAGAAACATACCTCGGCGATCGTGTGGTTGCAGGCAACAGCTTGCCTAATAAGTGGTGGGACAGCACTAAAAGTGAATTAGTCAGCACAGAGCAACCAGTCGCTGGAAAGTGGAATACCGACACAACACAACCAACTCGCACGCGGACTTCGCAGATAACACAGCTCGCTGACGTGGGGGCGACAGACCGAGGCAACGGTTTAGGAGAAAAGACAGATCCAGACCTAAGAGACGGTTTCTGGGAAGCATCAGCAGCCCGAATACCTAAAACAATAGTCGATGGGATTGGCGGTTTGCGTGTCATCACCAGTGCTGGAGTTTACGATCGCAGAAATTCCTTCCTGCCACCACCTGTATGGCTTGATGCTGCTGGTACTCCAAAATATGGACGAGCAACAATCAATGACTCCTTGGCTGCCGCAAATACTTATGACGACCCAGCAATGCCGGGTACACAGGAGTTCCCAGTGGTTTGGCCCGATACGATGCCGATGTCGCCCCTGGGAAAGGGGTCTAAAGTCTATAACAATAATGCTGCTGTCGGCAGCTCTCGTGATTCAAATTGGATTGACTTTCCAGGGCCCACAGATGGCTCGGGGCTGCCTACCGGAGTAGCCGCTACTACAACATCCCCCGTTGTTGAGATTGCCGCCAACAATCCCCAATATGCCAAGGGTGATTTGCGGATGCGGGCATCGGCAGTTTATCACTATGCAGAGAAAGGCTACAAGGCTGACGACATTGTTCCACCAGCTCAGCCCGTTCAAGAGCCGATCGCTTGCGTCAGCAGCTATTACGACCCCAGCAGCGCTTTGACAGCCCTCAATCTCGACGGGCTAGCCAATGTCAGCGGACAGGGAACACAATCACCAGCCGTATTAGCAGGGCTACCGGCACTTGGAGGAGCGCAGCCGAAATTCATCGGATCTAACAACGGCATCACCTACTCCGCCCCTACAACAACCAGACCAACGGGTGCTTCCACTCCTGGGGCTAACGGCTTGTTGACCGGTGGCAATACAGTTTTGGATAATCAAGCCAACTTAGTCTTCCCCGACGGTCGCTTTGCCAACGGGCCTTTGAGATCGGCTCTCCAAGTGGCTGACACCGAGCGCACATTGGCACAAAAAGCTGCTATTGATTCAACGCTTTGTGCACTCGACATTCTAAAAGGCGCTATCACTCCCGCTCCCGCAAAGATTCCTCACGGGGTAATTCAAGAAGTTGCATTTTTGGATGCCAGAGAAATCAAGGCAGTCGATCGCGACGATCCGAATACCAATGTTAATGAAGCCTTTACGCTGAGCAGTCCTCTCGTACCAGGAGTAGGAAAAATAAAACCAGCAAACTTAACAGGAGATTACAATCAGCCCATAGAAGAACGGCAACCCCTAGAAATTCGCGCCACTCAGATTGATTTAGATCAACTTCGGAAGAAAGTGATCGCTCAAACAAATGCTACTGGACCAAGCCCGGAGTATTTGCTGCCCAACAGTGGAATAATTTATGCTAGCCGAGATGACGCGCTGCCCGATCGCAGCGATCGGACAGGCGATGAAAAGACCAGCAAAAGAGTCAGCCCCTCGGACTCTCTGCTCGATCCAACCCGCAAACCCAACGGCATTGTCCTAATCAACGGTAAGGAACTATTCCGCGGCACGACCCCGGATGTAACGAGCGTGACAGATTTAGTCAAGCAAAAAGGCTTGATTTTAGTTTCTAACGTGCCGGTTTATATCAAAGGAGAGTTTAATCTTCACACCGGGGGCACTACTGGGCAAGAGTTTGAGCAGGCGCTGACGGGTGAGTGGACTGAAGCTAATTTCTACGAACAGCGGATCAAGCTTAATGATAGCTTTGCCTGTCGCAAGGGCGACCCCCGACTTAAGGCTTGTGCGGGTGACAATTGGCGTCAGGCAACTGTACTAGCAGATGCTGTCACCCTGCTGTCAAAGAATTACCGTTTTGGCTTCCGCAACGAGGGTGACTTTGACCTCAGAAATAATGTCGGCGCTGCTGCTGTATTGCCTCGCAAACAGCAAGGATTTTTCAACAACAACTTTGTCACTAACGGGCTCACTAGCGGGGCATTCTCAAATACTGGCAATCTCGTTGCGAGTGGAGGGCTTACAGACGCAAGCTACAAGAACGTCACCGGTAAGCTTGATAGTTCTTACTTCACTAACTTCGCCACCCCTGTCCAGCGGCGCGCGAACTTCCCAGAGTATTTGATGGAAGTTTGTATAAAACTGCCTGTTTCTGAATGCAAAGCTGACGACTGGTATGTCGATCCGCTAGCAGCAACACCAGTGAGGGCAAACACTGCCGGGGGGGGTTATGCCGCAGCCACTAGCTTTAAAGCTGGAACAACAGCTACTCCCCCAGCACTAGAGTTGCAACGTTTCCCCCGCCGCGTTGCTTTTAAAAGAGACGCTGCTAGTGGTTATGCTTTGACAGGAGAGCCATTAGGAATTACTGCTGCGGGAAATGCTGGTCCTGGTCGTGGTGAGCCAAAACCCAATTCTCTGTGGTTTGCCACTGTAGATGGCGCTTCTATAAATTACAACGGGACTTCTGGTGTGCCCTATGCACTCAACACCAATGTCAATGACTGGAATAATCAACCGTTGCCGAATTCCATAGCAACTCCTACCCTCCAGCCGCTGCTGATGCCAGTCGATCAGCTCCAAACAGTGAAAGAGGATACAGGATCGGGAAATACTCCACCGCAAGGTGTTCCCGTTAAAACCACGGGGTGGATAACACGAGCCACAGAGACAACATTTAATTTAATCATCGGCTCCGGGGACATTCCTTCACGAAAGCTCGGCAGCACTACGGGTGACTTTAACGGTGGCTTGCAAAACTTGCCCCGCTTCTTGGAGAGCTGGAATAATGGCACAAACAACATTAAGGCTAAGATTCAGGGTTCTTTCGTCCAACTAAACCGCAGTGCCTATAGCACTGGGCCTTATCAGCCGATTTTGCCATCAGCCTCTCCGCAGAGGATAGATGCTGCTAAGAAGCTAAAAAGTCTTTTCACGCCCCCAACGGCAACGGCGACTCCTCCTCCTACAGTTGCTTATACACCTCTTGAAGTTCTTGATGACACCGGCAAGAGGTTCCCTGGATACAAAATTGATAATATTATCATTCCCTTCTTCATACCGCCAGCTCGGGATTGGGGTTTTGATGTAGGTCAGCTATCTCAGCCGCCTGACTTGTTTACCCAAAGGTTCACTACTCCTCCCAGAAAGACTGAGCCGGCTGAGTATTTCCGGGAAGTACCTCGCAATGACGAATGGGTAACAACTTTGATGTGCGGAGTCATTGACGATACACCCGCCACGAAAGCCACCGAAACGCTCACTCCTGCAGATCGAGCTAAATGCCCTAGTTAACCCTCTAACTTTCCGCCGCGCAATTACTGGAGTCCTATTTATGACTAAGCGACAACAACAGCAAAATTTATCCCAGTCACGAGATGGTGGCTACACGATTATCGAGTCATTGGTAGCGATGATTGTAGTTTCGGTGCTGATGATTGCGATCGCCCCTGTGATGGCTTTTTCAGTAGCAACTCGCGTACAAGCGCGGCGGACGGAACTGGCCACCCAGGCGGCGAGAACTTACATCGACGCTCTCAGAACGGGGGCGATCGCGAGTCCAACACCAGGCCCGGCTGGTAAAGGATTCCCAATCCAAGTCTCAAAAACAAATGTGGCAGATGCGGATGCTCCGACAAACTCCAGCAATTTATATCCCCTTGACATGGATGGGGGAGGTTTTAGCCCTACCAGCAGCACAGACTTTTACGTTCAAGGTGCTTGGCGAAATCCATCAAATCCCCCCGATCCTACAAAAACAGGCTACGAGTTAATGGTACGAGTTTACAGGGCTGATTCTTTTGCCTCTGGGGTGACTTTAAAGCAGAACCCAAAGGATGAGAAAAAGCAATCTGTTGTGGGTTCTGGTTTGGGCGATCGTACCATGCCGGTAGTAGAAATGACTACACAAATTCCCCGTACTACAGGAGAGACCTCCTCCTATGAATCGTTCTGCGCTCGACTCAAAGGCGCCAAAGGATGTCAGTAATCATCAAAGTCCCCGTTATTAAATTGAAAATCGCTCCCCCCATTTGACAAAGGAAACAGTCAAAATGAAAACTTTACTCAGGTTGCTTCTCAAAAGTCAGCACCAGCGAAACCCCTCCGGACCAGTTCAAACAGAAAAGGGCATGACTCTGGTTGAGCTATTAGTCGGAGCAATTATGGCATTTTTAATCATTACGCCGATGCTCGGTTTTGTAGTCGATATGCTGAATACCGACAGGAGGGAACAAGTCAAGTCAAATACCGAGCAAGACCTTCAGGCAGCCGTTGATTTCATCGCCCAAGATTTGAGCCAAGCTATTTATATTTACGATCAGGTGGGAATCACTGCCACCACTGCTAAACTTCCTCCTCCTCCTACAAATACCACAGGTACTCCAATTTTAGTATTCTGGAAGCGACAGCAAATTAAAAATGCTGTTCCTATTAATTCGACTGTTAGTGCAAAAACACCAAGCGCTTGCCCACCTAACGGTAGTGAGTGCAACGACACTTATGTACTATCATTAGTTGTCTATTATCAGATTAGAGATATTGCACCTAACCCTACTTGGTGTCAGCCTTCAGGAGGCACTTGTCCTACTCGTATTGCTCGCTATGAAATTAGGGATGGAGTGAAAAACCCAAGTTCATTCGATCCCACCAATCCTTACTACAGTCTTACTGACGCAGACGAATATGCACCAGATGCAGCTTTTGATCCAAGTTTTGACATTAGTAAGCCCCTAGTAAATGTGACGAAGGGAGCCGGTTTTAAAGATGCTCAAGTATTGGTTAATTATATTGACCACAGCTCAGGGCCGACAGTCACAGTTAATGAATGTACGACCGCTCTTGGCAATCCCATGGATACAACAGGAGTCACGCCCAAAGCAATCCCAGAAACAACGCTAAGAATACCCCCCGCGCCGCCAGACATCGTAAATAGCTTTTACGCTTGTGTTGATACATCTAAAAACATAGCCAGAGTTACGCTCAGAGGCAACAGCCTCCGCCGCCTTCAAACTGATGCTAATTATGATGCCAAGAAATCGGCATTTTTTCCAACAGCAAGCATTCAAGTACAAGGTTTAGGTGGGTTAGCAAAATAACTGAGGCATAAAACACATTTCCGAATCGCCGTCCGCCGATGAACAATAGGAGAATACCATGAAAACCCCAGCAATATTATTAAAACTTTTGCATAACTCGGCTGCCAAACCCAGCCCTAATTTCAACACAACTGCATCCAGAAAGGGCGATGGAGGATTCACGCTTCTAGAAGTGCTCGTGATAGCGTTGATCGTAGGTATATTAAGTTCGATCGCCGCTCCCGGTTGGCTGGCATTCATCAACAGACAAAGAGTTCGCACTGTGAACGATCGAGTCCTCCAAACCTTGCGAACTGCACAAAGCGAAGCCAAGCGAAATAAGCGCGATGTCACGATCGTATTCAATACTAATACAAGCACTCCTCCTGTTGACCCGCCAACAGTTACGATCGCCGGTAATACTCAGCAGTTAAATACTGGAGGCGAAATCAAAGCCAAACAGATTCTACTTTCCACGAAGATAGCGCCTGCAACCTCTGCCAACTCAATCACTTTTGACTACCAGGGTAATCTCGCACCAGGTACAACTCCATTTGTAGTCTCAGTTGCTCCTGTGGACGGCGGTACAAAACAGTGTGTAATTGTTGAAACTCTCCTAGGAGGCATGAGAACTGCTGAAGGAAATGATCCAGCAAATGGTGGGTGTCCATGATAGCTTTAAATACATTTTTTAATCTTAATTTCTAACAGCAATTCCGCATAAGTTCGGCATTGCTAAAATATATTAACTTAAATTATTTTATATTTCAAATCCTATTAAAACAGTCAAAAAATGCAGCTAGAACTAAAACAAATAATCATCCAGCCAGGAAATCAACTATTACTCAAAGACATAACCTGGCAGATGTTTGAAACCCTACTAACAGAATTGGGAGAAAGTCGCGCATCCCGACTTTCATACAGCAAAGGAACCTTAGAAATCATGGTTCCCCTACCCGAACACGAAGTTGGCAAAGAAAATATTGGCGACTTAGTAAAAATTATCCTAGAAGAATTAGACATCGAATTTTTGCCTCTAGGTTCCACCACCTTCAAAAATCAAAAAATGGCTCAAGGAGTAGAACCAGATACCTGTTTCTACATCCAAAACGAAGCCGCAGTCAGAGGCAAAAACCGCATCGACATAGAAACAGACCCACCTCCCGATTTAGCCATAGAAATCGACCTCACATCTCGCACTCAGTTCAATAACTACGAAGCCTTAGGAGTTCCCGAATTGTGGCGCTACAACGGCCGCAACCTGGAAATCAGCGTATTGCAAAATGGAAAATACATACAGTCCGATCGCAGTCTCCAGTTTCCCAACTTCCCCATCACCGAGCTCATCCCCCAGTATTTGCAGCAAAGCAAAACAGCCGGCAGAAACGTCGCGATGAAAGCCTTTCGATCTTGGGTAAAAGCGCAAATTTAGCGATCGGGCGCTCGACTCTCATCCACACCGGGCGATCGAATCAATACCCGCGAATTATCCGATCGGGCGCTCGACTCTCATCCACACCATGCGATCGAATCAATACCCGCGAATTATCCGATCGGGCAATTTATCCGATCGGGCAATTTATCCGATCGGGCGATCGACAAATTTGCTGTAGTGATATCGTTTCCGGTTGCACCAGCGACATGATATAGAGGACACGGCAGTGCCGTTTCCCTACCGCGATTTCCTGACTGCCGTTTCCTTACCCGCATTTAAATTCGCATCAATTTTCAGTAAATGCCGATCTACACAGCCACAAAACCCAAAAGTTAAAATATACCCAGTAAAAAATAGCTCCTCCTAGCTGTTTTTTTGCCAGCTAAATATCAGGGAGTGCATCTACGTGTCCATAAATAAAACGATCAAAGGCAGAGCCACTACACCTGCCGCAGGTTTTACAATGATAGAGCTATTGATAATTATTTTAATCATAGGAATATTTAGTGCGATCGTCGCCCCCTCCTGGCTAATGTTCATCAACAACCAGCGTTTAAAGGCATCGCTCGATCGAGCTTATTCGGCAATGGAACTTGCCCACAGCAACGCCAAACGCGACAAAATTTCATGGCAAGCCAGCTTCAAAGAAGTAGGAGAAAATGTACAAATAGCAGTTCACCCAGCCGACATTCCCCCAGGCCAAGTACCAGCCAGTCAATGGAAAGAGTTAGAACCGCAAATTCAAATAGATACAAAGGAAACAACAGTGCTCCAAGTAAATGAAAACAACGAGCAAAAAGAAAACGGCACAATCCGGCGAGTCATGTTCAACCACCGAGGTTGCCCCGTATCTCGAAGCGACCACGACTGCACCCTAACGAGTATCAGAGCCAAAGGAACCCTAACACTATCTCATCCCAACTTAACAAACAGCCAACGCTGCATCATCATCTCCACTCTCCTAGGACATAAGCGCACCTCCCACAGACAATCAAAACCCAATGAAAACAAAAGATATTGTTACTGAAAGAGCGATCGATTATTTTGGGGTAGGGAAACGGCACTGCCGTGTCCTCCATAGCCTCGTTGTCGATGATTATATGCGATCGCGCCCGATCGATTATTTTGGGTAGGGAAACGGCACTGCCGTGTCCTCCATAGCCTTGTTGTCGATCGTTATATGCGATGTCAATGCATGACGCAGCATACGATATAATCAGCTACTTCTTATTACTCGGTGCAATCTTCTCAATAGAAATCAGCGCCTCCATCACCGACTCCACAATCGGCGCCGCCACCGTACCTCCCGAAGAACCCTCCTTAGGCTCATCAATCACCGCCAGCACCACATACCGAGGAGCCTCCGCTGGCATGATCCCCACAAAGCTAGTAATAATCGCGTCCTTAGAATAACCCCCACCAGAATTAGCTTTTTGAGCCGTCCCCGTTTTCCCAGCTATCCGATACCCGGGAATTTGTGCAGCTTTCCCCGTACCGCCATCAACCACAGTTTCCATCATTTCTAACACCTGCTTAGTAGTTTCAGGCGAAAAAATTTGCTTTGTAGCAGCCCTCGGAAGCTTCCAATAAGCTTCACCTTCCCTATCAAAAAGTCCCTGCACCACGTGAGGAGTCACCAACTTGCCGCCGTTAGCCAAAGCTCCGTTAAGCTGCACCAACTGCATCGGAGTAATCGAAAAACCCTGCCCGAAAGCCGTAGTAGCAACTTCCACCGGAGAGTTAATAAATTGCTCTCGATTTTTAAGCTGGCTGGTTACTTCAAAAGGCAAATCAGTTCCTGCAGTTTGTCCGAGTCCGAGTTTTTCTAAAGCTTGATAGTAAAGAGAAGCTTTCATACTTCTCATTACGTGAACCATCCCCACATTACTAGAATGTTTCAAAATCTCAGTAACAGTGGAAGGGCCGCGCGCGCCTGCTAATTTGTAATCGGAATTTTGGATAGTCCAGCCATCCATGTAAATCCGACCTTCGTCCTTAAACACACTATTAGGTTTCACAGCACCCGCTTCCAGAGCGATCGCCACATTAATTGCTTTAAAAGTCGAACCAGGCTCATAAACATCAGTTACAGCCCAATTTTTATAGCGCGACAAATCGAAATTAAAATATTGATTCGGGTCATAAGAAGGTTCCGCTACCACAGACAGCAATTCCCCGTTACGGGCATCCATCACAATCACCGTGCCCCGCTTGGCTTCGTATTGCTTCATTTTTTCCTTGAGAGCAACTCGGGCCACCCGCTGCAAGCGACTGTCGATCGTCAGTTGCAATTTCAAATCATCAAGCTGCACAAATCCCGCCGTCAGCCGATCGGGAACCCAATTCCCATTGCTCGACCTGCTAAACTGAATCGACGGCATCGATCGTTCCAGCAAATTCTGCTGGCTGTATTCCACCCCGGCTTGTCCCTTCCGTTCCCCGTCCACATAACCGAGGATATCCGCCGCCAACTCCTGCTGCGGGTAAAAACGCTGCTGATGTCGCAGCAACTCCAGGCCATCCACCGGACTGTCTTTAATTTGCATCTGAGCGATGCGATCGGCAACCTCTTGAGCCAGAGAATCCGCAATTGTAATACCGCTTTCACCTAGATTAAACCTGCGCAGCAGTTCAGTTTCCGACGTAGTGCCCGGACTCAGTTCGATCGCCAGCATCGGAGCCAACTTAGCAGCAATTTCCGCCTTCGAGTGGTTGAACAACTTCGGGTGAGCGTAGAGCGTGTATACCTGTCTGTCGATCGCCAAAACATTCCCCGCGCGGTCAACTATCGGGCGTCTCGGCACAAACGGCTTCGTTTTGAGAGTTTGCTGCTGCTCCGCTTGTTTGCGCAGCGCCGGAGCTCGCGTCACCTGCAAATAAAACAAATTCACAGCCAGCCCCAGCCCCCCCAGCATCAACACTGCCCACACAGCCCACAAACGGAACTTCCTGGGTTTTAAACGCTCCACCGGCCGCCCCCAAGATGCAGCCGTCTGTTGTGGCGATCTGGCGAAACTGCCGTTCGCTCTAGGTTTGGCTTGTTTTTCCCACCCTGCGCGATCGCCCGGAGGTTTGGGGCGTTTGAAGTTGGGCGATCTGTAGCGGTCAAAACGAGGGTCGTAGCTCATGGCATTAAAAATTCAATAGCAAGTTAAATCATTTGAGAATTTAGAATTTATTTAGATTTTAGAAGAGAGAATTAAAGACTTGGGAAGGAGCGATCGCTATCAGGGTTTGGAGCAAACCTAGAGTTGCATTCTTGTTTTTGAAGTCGTGTTAATTATTTTTAATTTTTAACTTCCGGTGGGAAAAAGCAAATCGAGCGCAACTTGAAAAAAAGCCAAAAAGGAAATTAGATCTTTAAATTATCGGGCCCTCGGACACTCAGGCCCTCGGGCACTTTCCGCTTTGACACAGGCTTAATAGCCCAGCGGTGTTTCCACACCGGCTCGATTCTTGAGAGCAGGCTCAGAGTTTGGTGCCGCCACAAGGGGCGATCGGGTTTCAGGAGCCGGCTGCAAGAAAATCGTGTCCCCAGGACTCTGCGGAGCCAAACCGGTTTCTGGATTTTGGGCTTCTTTAGCAAGTTGGTGTTTCAAGACTTCGCTAGCAGCACTCAACTGCTGTTCTTGGAGGCGCAGACTTTCCAGTTTTTGATAATCCTGACTCCAGCGCTGCTCGCCGTAAACAGTCAAGCCGTAGAGACTCAGAGCACCGCCCAAAAGCATAACTGCTGCCACTGAGGAGAGGCGCTGTGCCTGCAAGAGCGATCGCAACCACACTGGCTGCTGCTGGCGAGTTGGCAGAACTTTCAGCACCGATGCGGACGGCCGAGCCTGAGCCTGTTCGTCGGCTGGCGAGTAGTTGGGCAATACCGGTCCAGTCTTCGCCCGCCTAGCTTTGGCAATAGAAGTAACTTTGCTTTTGGCTGCGCCAGCAGCGGGCTTGCGGGTCGATCGGGAGCGGGAAGAATCAGGGGATCTGATAGCAGCGGTCATAGAGTTCACCAATACGTAAAGTGGGGTAGCTTCAGCTTGATTGAGGTTAAGAATTTTTTGTCTCGACGATCGCCAGTGGCGGCCATCTGCGTTCGATCGGTTATCCTTACCAAAGATACCTCACAAGCCAACCAACCCATCCTACCACTGGTCTCTTTGACTTCAGGATTTGCAAAAAAAAAAGAAATCTTTGCCGGATAGCGGTAATCTATGTGAAATTTATTAATAAATGCAGTATTGTAATCAACGAGCGAATCGTTGAGCTATTCGTGCCAGCATTGTTTCTCGAGTAAACTATTCCCTTCCTTGCGATGGGTTTTCAATGTTAAGGAGTTTTTATGAACAAGGGATTAATTCGTTTGACTTTGGTAGTGGGCTTGGCAGTAACCCTCGGCGCCTGCGGAGGAGATACCACTAGCCCCACCAGCCCCTCTCCGGGCGCCCCTGGCGGCACTGGCACTACTACTACTCCTCCTGCTTCTTCTCCATCTCCAAAAGCCACTCCTGGGGCTGGTGGAGCTGGGGCTGGTGGAGCTGGGACTGGTGGAACTGCTTCCCCTTCTCCTAAAAAGTCTCCCTAACTAGGGCGATCCGAGAGTCTTGGCCCAACGAGCCTAGCCTGGGAGTGAAAAATGGTTAGCTCCTCGCATTTTTTCATCTCATCGGTCTAGGTCTCAAGTTGGGTGTTAGTTGGAGTCTGATGCTTTTACTAAAGTTCAGTACGTCCCCTTAGTGCCGCAAAGTCCGCTTAGCGCTGGGTTACAAGGGTATTGCCTTTGAAGTTGAAAATTTGACTCCCGGTCTGCTGGTTTGGAAACTCAAGCCTGTAACGGGATGTTTGAGGACAGCGCCAGTGCTGCTGCCTCAACTCAAGGGTCAACCGGAGGCGATCGCAGATTCGATGCAAATTTTGCACTCGATCGAGTCTCGCTTTCCTTCCCCGCCACTGTTGCCCGCAGACGAGAGTAAAGCAAGCTGAGGCTTAGATGATCGAAGACTGGCTCGATGAAAGCATCGGCATTGCTACTCGATTTGTTTACTACGAGTTTCGCGCTGGTACGGGCAAGCAAATCGACCCGTCTGTTTTGAGCCAGTTAGTGATTCAATTGGCGCGCCGCCAGTTCGGCATAAAGCCTGCCTGGGCAAAACTCGCTCCCGTTGCGCCTGAGTTCTGCTTGAGATTGATTGCACCGTGGCGGTCAGGATTGTGTCTATTTGGTAAGAGAT
This sequence comes from Microcoleus sp. Pol7_A1, assembly GCF_036701085.1. NCBI lineage: Bacteria > Bacillati > Cyanobacteriota > Cyanophyceae > Oscillatoriales > Microcoleaceae > Microcoleus > Microcoleus sp. Pol7_A1. The sequence continues at coordinate 87,402 of NZ_JAUBQD010000007.1, read as the reverse complement.
TCCTTGAGCGTGGCAGATATTCCTGCTGCCGCCCTGCTGAGTCCTTTAGCTTTGATTCCTCAATACCGAGTTGAGCATCCTTGGCTGTTCGATCGCATTCCCCAAATTCACACACTTTGTGGGGAAACCCAGCCTCCGGGATGTGAAAGTCTACCGATCGGGCGATCGTTCCTGCCTGAAAATTTCACATAAATGATTAGCTGCTCCCCAACACTTACTCTCCTTGACCCTCCGGCAGTCGCAAATCGGCAAGAATATGAAAAATATCCCTTATCACATTGTTTATAACAAGTCAAGGGTCTTTGGGAGAAAATATAAATTTTTCAATTTGTTTTAATATTTCTATACTTAGAAGTTAGCAGTAAAACCCTAGCTGGGCTGCAGGCAAAATCATGGTAATCAGTGGTACGATTAGCGATCAAAAATGTATCGAAATGTAAAGTTCAGCGCCGATCAAGGTCTTGAAAGCCATTTAGTCAAAAGATAGAGGTAAGTAGTTTTATGCCCGCGACCGTCCCCTTTGAACAGATTGACCGGATTGTTTGGAATCAGCACCACGATCCATTTGAAGTGCTAGGCCCGCACGCGATCGAAGAAAATGGCAAAAAAGTCTGGGCCGTCCGAGCTTATCTGCCGAATGCGGATGCGGTATCGGTAGTTTTGCCCGAGGCCAGGGCCGAATACCCGATGAAATCAGAGCATCACCCTCACTTTTTTGAATGTACGATCGAAACCCCAGAACTAGCAAACTATCAACTGCGGGTCAAAGAAGGAGAACACGATCGCTTTATCTACGACCCCTACGCATTTCGATCGCCCAAACTCACAGAATTTGACCTTCACTTATTCTCAGAAGGCAACCACCACCGGATTTACGAAAAACTCGGGGCGCACCTCACCGAAGTAGGCGGCATCAAAGGAGTATATTTTGCCGTTTGGGCTCCGAATGCTCGCAATGTCTCTGTTTTAGGAGATTTCAACTATTGGGACGGCCGCAAACATCAAATGCGGAAATCGCAAAACGGGATCTGGGAATTATTTATTCCGGGACTAGAAGTGGGAACTTCTTACAAATACGAAGTGAAAAACCAAGACGGACATCCCTACGAAAAGTCCGATCCTTACGGTTTCCAGCAAGAAGTGCGACCGAAAACAGCATCAATTGTCACCGACTTAAGCACCTACACTTGGCACGACAGCGCTTGGATCGAACAGCGGCGGCACACGGACCAACTTACCCAGCCGGTTTCGGTTTACGAATGCCACATCGGTTCTTGGCTGCACGCTGCTACTGACGAACCCGCCGTGCTACCCAATGGGGAAATAGCACCCGCCGTGCAGGTTTCGGAACTCAATCCCGGGGCACGCTTTCTGACTTACCGGGAATTAGCCGATCGGCTGATACCCTACGTCAAAGATTTGGGATTCACTCATATCGAAATGCTGCCGATCGCCGAACATCCTTTCGACGGTTCTTGGGGCTATCAAGTCACCGGTTATTTCGCCCCAACTTCCCGCTACGGCAAACCTGAAGATTTCATGTATTTTGTTGACCAGTGCCACGCCAACGGCATTGGCGTACTGGTGGACTGGGTACCGGGACATTTCCCCAAAGACGGGCACGGCTTGGCTTTCTTTGACGGAACTCACTTGTACGAACACGCCGACCCCCGCAAGGGGGAACACAAAGAGTGGGGAACCCTAGTATTTAACTACGGCCGCAACGAAGTGCGGAATTTCCTAGTATCAAACGCTCTGTTCTGGTTTGACAAGTACCACATCGACGGGATTCGCGTAGATGCGGTCGCCTCGATGCTTTATTTGGATTACTGCCGCGAACCCGGAGAATGGTTGACCAACCAGTACGGGGGTAGGGAAAATATCGAGGCCGCAGATTTTCTGCGGCAGGCGAATCACGTCATTTTTAGCTATTTCCCAGGGGCGCTGTCGATCGCCGAAGAATCTACCTCTTGGCCGATGGTATCTTGGCCGACCTATGTAGGCGGTTTGGGCTTCAACCTGAAGTGGAACATGGGTTGGATGCACGATATGCTCGACTATTTCCACATGGACCCGTGGTTCCGCCAGTTCCACCAGAACAACATAACTTTCAGTATGTGGTACAACCACAGCGAGAATTTCATGCTGGCTTTGTCCCACGATGAGGTAGTCCACGGCAAGGCTCACATCATCGGGAAAATGCCAGGGGACGAATGGCAAAAATTTGCAAACGTGCGGTGTTTGTTTACTTTTATGTTTGCTCATCCCGGAAAGAAAACGATCTTTATGGGGATGGAGTTCGGCCAGTGGCACGAGTGGAACGTTTGGGGGGATTTGCAGTGGCAGTTGCTGCAATTCGATCCGCACCAAAAGTTGAAGCTGTTTTTTAAGGATTTGAACAATTTGTACCGCAGCGAAACGGCACTTTACAGTCAAGATTTTGCTGAGGATGGGTTTGAGTGGATTGATTGCACCGACAACCGGCACAGTGTCGTGGCCTTTGTGCGCCGAGAGAAGGATGGCGACGAGTTTGTGGTGACGGTGTGCAACTTTACGCCCCAGCCCCACTCTCACTATCGGGTAGGAGTGCCGGAACAGGGTTTCTATACGGAGTTGTTTAACAGCGACGCGCGGGAGTACGGCGGCAGCAATATGGGGAATTTGGGAGGCAAGTGGACTGATGAGTGGTGGTTCCACAACAGTCCTTATTCGATCGACTTGTGTTTGCCGCCTTTGGGTGTGTTGATTTTAAAGATCGATCGGGCAAAAACGGCGATGCTTAACTCTCAATAGTTTTGAGTTTTGAATGGTGAGAGTTTTGAGTTAACAATCAAAAATTTCTTAATCGTAAAACTTTGAGGGTATTCAGAAACCCGGTTTATCCAATAAACCGGGTTTTTTCTGTTTTGTTGTTGTGGTGAAACAAAGAAGTTCGGCAACGGATTAGCTTGCTTCGGATTTAACGGATGTAATACCAATTCCCAATTATCCATTACCAATTTTTAATTTCGAGTATCGGAAGCGCCAAGATTATAAGGAACTTTAGGCGAATCAACGGTTACTACTTCCGAAATAGATTGTTCTGCCACTACCTCTAACTTTGGCAGTGGTAGATGCTTCATTTCCCAAACTTTCAGCAAAATTAGATATTCATAAAAAGCTTGCAGCGTGCACCAAGCCAATCCCGCTTGGCCGTCAAGAAATCCGCCGAGTAAAATATACATATAGAAAAAGCGCACCACAGGCCGCAAAGGCAAGCGCAAAGAAAAATCTTTCAAAGCGCGGCGCCTTTCCACCTCCGACGCGCCAAACAATAAATCCCACCAATTTACTTGACCGGCTTCTAATTGGCGGAGAGTTTCAGCCGCCTCGTCAGTCGAGTAGCGGTTGTGCTTTTCAATCCAGCGAGAAAGACCTTTGCTGCAAGTATAGTGAGGGTAGGTTTCCTTCAAAAAGTGAGTAGGCCCGTTGCAGACTTCCCGTTCAGTATGACCGTAGTCAGTAAACCACACTCGGTCTTTGCGAAACAGGCGCATTTGATAGCGGGGATATTGAGTGCTGCGGCGAATCCAGCGCTCCATAAATATTACTTTTTCAGCTACGTAATAGCCGATATATTCTTGACTTTCGATCGCCTTTAAGCATTCAGCAAACAGTGCAGGCGTCATCCGCTCGTCAGCTTCGAGGATGTAAACCCATTCGTATTTGCACGGGACTTCTTGGAGCATCCAAGTCCGCTGGCGTCCGTGAGTTTCAAAGCGGTGCTGCACTGTTTGCACGGCATAGTTCTGAACAATTTCAAGGGTGCGATCGGTGCTGAAAGAATCAACTACAATGATATCGTCACAAAGCAGCGCCGATTCAATGCAAGCGGCGATATCAATCTCTTCGTTGTAAGTCAGAATATAAATTGAGAACATTCCCAGCTTTCAGTAATGGCAAACTATTGGGTAAACAAACTATTTCTCAGGGATGTCTCGACCAGCGCGATCCCTGCCAGCGCCGGTCAAATTTTGCGGCGGCCGAACCGCAGAATTCCCATACTTCTCAATCCCGTCCAACCAACAGTAATGTAGCCGATCGCTAACAACAAACTGCTGATTCCCGTCTGCAAACTCGAATTTCTCGATCGAGTTCTTAATTCTTTCTCTTTTTGTTGCTTGCGGGTGCGAATCTCGTTGCGAGCTTGAGCGGGCAGTTCTTGAGCTTGCTGTTCCAGGAAGTTGTCGAGGGCTTTCGGGTCATTTTTGGAATTCCGAAGCACAGCTTTCAATTCCTGGGGAACATCTGAGCTTTGGAGGGCTTGTTGCAGCTTCCCGTCGTCTTGCAGCAGCGCGGCTATCTGGGTGCGCCGCTGGCTTTTGAGCTGTTCTACCTGAGCTTTAAACTGATCGCTTTTAATTTGCGCCTCAAGTTGACCTTCCGCTTGTCCCGCTTCTCTATCGACTTGAGCCAGAGCATCTTTGAGTTCCAAACGAGTATTGTTGAGGTGAACGGGAACCACAAATAGGTAAACTATACCTAACAAGCTGGAAATCAACAGCGCCCAGAATCGCAAGTCCAGCCAAACCTTGCGTCGCTCAATAGAGACTCCGCTGCTGCTGTCAACCCAAAAGCCAGTCATCAGCAGGGCGATACCCATCAAAGGAATAATGCCCCTGTCAACTATCTGAGTTGCTGCGGCCAACTGCCAGGCTCGATTGAGAAGGTCCGAAGTTTCTCCCGGCAGCGACAGAACAATGCAGTCAAGCAAAGCAGAGAGAATCAAGATAATCCCGACTACTTTTAGAGTTCGAGCAGCTACTGAAGAAAATTGACGGCTATTACTTGCTTTCATAATTCCTGTGAGATAATTCTACACCGTTAGATTCAAGGGGGTAGTTGAGTGGATTGTGTTGAACGAGTTAAGCTATTTTCCACCAAAATAGGTGCTTCGGGTACCCACCTCGACTTTCCTCTGGGTTTTTACAGGCTGCGGTTGCGACCGCAAAGGGTCGAGTTTCTGCACAGGTATGCAGAGTTGGGCACAGGAGGCGGCACGCTTCTGAGGTGGCTGTAAAGCTTGGTCAAGATAGCGCCCAGAAACTGCTGCAAGCAACTGCTGGCTTCTTTTATAGTCTGACGAATGCAGCGTAAAGATGAGCTCTGCACGCTTGGGTTCCAGCTTTTAACTAGCTTTCGCTCGCGCGGCGGTGTCAGAAATAATAGACACAGCAGGAGCGCGTTTCGTAGGGTTTCACCCCCTAGGGCTCCCACTACCCGATCGCCTGCGAGAGGCAGTGGAACTAAATCCCCTGTCTTATACTAATTGATATAAGAGAGGGGTGGAATAAATAATTGTTTCCCAACCTTTTTAACCTACAATTACCAGCAGCACGATACGGCTGTCACAGATACACGAGTACGTGTTTTTTCCTTTTTCCTTCTGTTTAGCCACTCGCGAAGCCGAAGGCACTTTTTCCTTTTTCCTTCTTGCTTAAAAGTCACTAATTACTAATTGCAAATTACTAATCGCCAACTACTATTTTTTGGCAGCTTTAGTGATTAATTGTTCAATATGAAAAGTGAAAATAGCACATTTTTTGGTATGATAATTGAGGGCTGTTCAACTTTGCTGGTAATGAATGCAATGATTTCTGGTGTTTACAGGTTGAGAGAACTTGAAAGATCGATCGCATCCGATCCGGACAACTGGCGTCCGATGGTGTTTACTAACGGGTGCTTCGATATCCTACACGCTGGCCACGTCCGCTATTTGCAGGCGGCAAAAAATTTGGGGCGATCGCTCGTGGTGGGCTTGAATAGCGACGCCAGCGTGCAAGCTATCAAACCGCAGGAGCAGGGATTGCCACCTCGCCCGATCGTACCGGAAAATCAGCGAGCCGAAGTTTTGGCCGCCCTCAAACCAGTAGATGCCGTAGTAATTTTTTCCGAGATTACAGCAACTAAACTGATAAATATCCTGAAGCCTGATATATACGTTAAAGGAGGCGACTATCAACTCGAAACTCTGCCGGAAGCACCGGCTGTTATCGCTGGAGGCGGTAAGATTTCCTTAATCAAAATAGAAGTTCCGAGTTCTACCAGTGCGATCGTGAAACGCATTTTGCAATTAGGTACTTAACCATCGATCGCAAACAGCAAACAATGAGCTAAACTCAGAAATTGCCCCATCAAGAAATACTAAAGTGCGATCGTTCGTACAACTTCATCCCAATTGCTAAGCAGGAGATAATTTTAATGGAACTCACAAGCAATAACACGATCGCGGAAATCCTAGAAAGACACAAATCAGAGCTACTAGCAGACTGGCTCAAAGAACTGCAAAATACCGGCCTGCGGCGGGACGACTTGATGAGAGCCAAAGAATTGCGCTCCGAGTGTCAAGAGTTCCTGCAATTGCTCCACATTGCAGTGGGGCACGGTAACTTGAGCGACATCCAGACACCCGAATGGGAAAATATGCGGCTGCTGCTAGCAGAAGTTTCGCGGTCGCGCGTTCAGAGAGGCTTTACTCCCTCAGAGATAGCAAGTTTCATTTTATGCTTCAAAAAGCCATTGTTCGATCGGCTTTGTCGCGAACTCACACAAAACCGCGACGCACTTGTCGAACAACTTTGGCTTTCCACCAGTTTATTAGACCAGCTCGGCCTGTGGGTGACAGAAATCTTTCTCAAAGCTCGCGAAGAAGTCATCGAACGCCAGCAGCAAGAAATGCTCGAATTGTCAACACCCGTAGTCAAACTTTGGCAAGGAATTCTCGCATTACCCATGATCGGAACTCTCGACAGCGCCCGCACTCAAATAGTCATGGAAACCCTGTTGCAGGAAATCATGGAAACCGGCTCAGAATTTGCGATTTTAGACATTACAGGCGTGCCTACTGTTGACACTTTAGTTGCTCAACATTTATTAAAAACTGTCGCCGCCGCCCGTTTAATGGGTACTGAGTGCATCATCAGCGGCATTCGCCCGCAAATAGCTCAAACCATAGTTCATTTGGGAGTTGACTTGCAGGATATTCTGACAAAAGCGACTTTAGCAGATGCCTTTAAAGTCGCTTTGCAGCGCCAAGGTTTAACTATAAAAAATATTCAAGAGGAAAGATAAAAAATATTGTCTAGGGGCATAAATTTTTAATTCAAAGCTCAAATATAGGTAAATTATGGAACGAATACCGATTTTACAAATGGGAGAATTTCTGCTAGTAACAATTCAAGTAGATATGCACGACCGCTTAGCAATGACTTTGCAAGACGACCTGACAAACCGCATCGTCAAAACAGGAGTTAAAGGTGTTTTAATAGAAATCTCTTCCCTAGAAATAGTAGATTCTTTTATCGGTCGCATCATCAACAATATCGCTAGTATGTCGCGAATTTTAGATGCTGAAACAGTTGTGGTCGGGATGCAGCCAGCCGTTGCGATTACCCTCGTTGAATTGGGTCTTTCCCTGACAGGAGTTCGCACAGCTTTAAGCGTTGAAAAGGGCATGATTTTGTTGAGAAAATCCTTGGCTTTGTCTCCTGACTAGAAAGCGCAAGCAGTCGATAAATTGTCCCATGACTTAGGCATATGCAGTAATGAAATCTGGTTTGTTTGTAGATACATGGTTGACAAACTTAAGATTTCTAAGGAGAAACTAAGTTGATGAGCGTAAGTCCTATGTTTTGTGGAGAAGTTCTATTTTGGTACAGTAGCCGCCATGTCAAAACGTGAGACACTAGAAATCCGATCGTCATCCGATATAGTCCACGTCCGACAGCAAGTGCGAGCTTGGGCGATAGCGATGGGATTCGGTTTAGTAGACCAAACAAAAATCGTTACCGCAGCCAGCGAACTCGCCCGCAATACTGTAGACTACGGTAAAGGGGGAACTGTAACTCTCGAAACGCTCCAATTAGGTACCCGCAAAGGGCTGCGGCTGACATTTGAAGACAAGGGCCCGGGAATTCCAGACCTAGAATTGGCAATGACTGACGGTTATACTTCTAATCAGGGTTTGGGTTTGGGGCTCAGTGGTTCTAAGCGGTTGATGCACGAATTTGAGATTGTTTCCAAAGTGGGTAAGGGGACTAAAATTGTGATCGTCCGCTGGCGGTGAGGAAGATTGGGGGAGAGAGGGGGAGATTGGGCTAGAAGCCCGGTTTCTACAAGTTTTGCGTTTGGTGAGGAAAAATCTAGGAAGAAACTGGGTTCGTAAGGTCGCTAATGACTGCTGAATACTGACGCAGGGAGGGCTAGAAATCAGGTTTCTGTTCTGCGATTTTTGCGTTTGGTGAGGAGAAACCTAGGAAGAAACCGGGTTTGTGAGGTCACTAACGACTGCTAAATTTTTCGTTTTTCAATGCGCGCCAGCTTAAGATGAGAACTACAAAATAATGAGAGATGCGATAGCCCTGCCCGTAACAGAAGAAAGTCAAGTTGGAGAAGCGCGGCGAATCGCAGTCGCCCTCGCGGCCGAACTAGAATTTAACGAGACCGATCGCGGTAAAGTGGCAATTGTTATTACCGAAGCAGCAAAAAACCTGGTCAAACACGGCCGCGAAGGAGAACTTTTGCTGCGAACATTAAAAACAGCGGCAGGATGTAGCATTGAAATAATAGCGCTAGACCGGGGGCAGGGAATGGCAAATGTCGCGCTGTGTCTGCGGGACGGTTTTTCTACAGCGGGAACCCCGGGAACCGGACTGGGGGCTATTAAACGCCTCTCTACTTTTTTTGATATTCATTCTGTACCGAAACTGGGGACAGCCTTATTAATGCGGCTGGAACCGGCCCAAAATAGCCGGGAAGCCTCCGAAAACAGCAATTACTTGGAATTTGGGGTCGTCCACTTGCCCAAAACAGGAGAGGAAATTTGCGGGGATTCCTGGGCTGCGGAAAATCACCTTGACAAAAACCTGATTTTAGTTGCAGACGGGCTCGGCTACGGGGATTTGGCCCAGGAAGCGTCTCAGGAAGCAGTGCGGGTATTTGAGGAAAACGCTAAACTGGGGCCGAAAGCAATTTTAGAGAAGGCGCACGCTGCTTTAAAAAATACCAGAGGAGCGGCTGCGGCGATCGCCCAAATCGATCGTACCCAACAAACAATTTGTTTTGCCGGAATTGGCAACATCAGCGGTGTAGTGGTCACAGACAACCAAACCCGAAGCATGGTTTCCTACAACGGCACAGTTGGACATATGATGCGAAAAGTAGCAGAATTTGTCTATCCTTGGTCGCAGCAGTCCCTACTCATCATGCACTCCGACGGTTTGGCAGCGCAGTGGAATTTAAACCGCTATCCGGGTTTAGCCTCCAAACATCCTGCTTTAATCGCAGCCGTGCTCTACCGGGACTTCAAACGCACTCGCGATGACATGACAGTTATAGTAGCCAAGGTGAGAGAAGCAGCGTGAGTTACCCAATCCTGACGACGGAAGTCCGCTTTGAACAAGACATCGTACAAGTACGCCAAAGAGCTCGCCAAATTGCTAAAGGGCTGGGATTCGATTCCCAAGTACAAACCCGCATCGCCACAGCAGTTTCCGAAATTGCCCGCAATGCTTTCAAATATGCAGGCGGCGGCAAAGTAGAATTCATTGTGGAAGGGGAATCGCCCCAAATTTTTCGGACTCGGATTTCTGACACCGGGCCGGGAATTGCGGATTTAGCGACTGTGTTGGGCCCCAATTTTCGATCGCAAACCGGCGCGGGACTCGGTTTAGCAGCAGCGAAACGGTTGATGGACGAAGTGAAAATCGACTCTGGGCCCGATCGCGGAACGTGTGTACAATTAATTAAGCTGTTTTCCAAACAGATGCCTGCGCTGAGTGCGATCGAACTAAATCAATTAGTTGACAAACTAGCGCGCCAAATCCCAGAAGATCCCTATGCCGAAATTCAGCAGCAAAATCAAGAATTACTGCGAACTTTAGACGAACTCCGCCAGCGTCAAGAAGAACTCGTACAATTAAATCAACAACTAGAAGATACCAATCGCGGAGTCCTCGCACTTTACGCCGAATTGAACGACAAAGCCGAATCTCTCCGGCGCGCCAGCGAACTCAAAACCAGCTTTCTCTCCGATATGAGCCACGAGTTTCGCACTCCGCTAACGGCAATTATGAGCCTTTCCGAAATATTGTTACATCGCCTCGACGGAGAACTTTCAGCCGAACAGGACAAGCAAGTAAATTACATTTACAAATCCGCCCAGTCTCTCGCAGAACTTGTCAACGACTCGTTAGATTTAGCCAAAGTGGAAGCCGGAAAACTAACTGTTCGCGTGGCTGATTTTGAAGTCGAAGATTTGTTCAGCGCCCTGCGGGGCATGATGCGCCCTCTGCTGCCCCAAAACTCGGATGTTGCTCTGATTTTTGAAGATCCTCTCGAACTTCCAACCCTCACCACAGACGAGGGAAAAGTTTCTCAGATTTTGCGCAATCTGATTTCTAACGCCCTCAAATTTACCGAAGCAGGCGAAGTTCAAGTTGCTGCAGAAATAGGAGACGGGGGAACAATTATTTTTTCCGTAACAGATACAGGGATCGGCATTTCCCCAGCCGATCGAACGCGGATTTTTGAAGAATTTGTCCAACTCGAAAATCCTTTGCAGAAGCGCGTCAAAGGCACCGGATTGGGATTGTCTCTGTGCAAAAAACTGGCAGAATTTCTGGGAGGAAGTATTGAAATCACCAGTTCGCCGGGAGTGGGTTCGACTTTTTTGGTCAAACTGCCGATCGTCTATGCTGGAGATGAAGAAAACTCTTGGGAAATGTCGGCTGGTAAGGGAGATGAAATACCGCTGGCGATTGCAGATTCTCGATCGCCAGCGCCGGATTCAGCAGCAAAAGTTTTGATTGTGGAGGATGAAGATAGTATTTCGGTATTTGCTGAAAAACTTGCGGCCACAAATTCATTGTACAGCGATCGAGGCCGCCAACGGTGCTGAAAAATTGCGATCGGTTGCTTTTTGAGGAACCGATCGCAATTTTTATCGACATTATGATACCGGATGTGACTGGATTTGAGGTTTTGGAAGAGTTGAAATGCGATCGGGCTACTTGTCAAATACCTGCTATCGTGATGACTTCAAAACATTGAGAAATTTGGGAATAGGATAATTTGTCTGCCGACACAGTTGCGGTGCTTTCTAAAACGAATACCTCCCGCCCGCAGGCGATCGCTCCAATTAAATCCGCTCGCATGAAGGCAGGAGTTAATTTATAATAATTCTGAAAATTACTGCTGCATATATATAGATTTTATGATGTATGCGAGCCACTGTAAGGACTTAGGCTAAGCCTAAGTCCTTACGGGTATCTGGGAAAATTAATAATTAGTATAAGATACAGCATTGTAGCAAGACTTTTAAAAATTGGTAGTGTTTGACAGCAGGCAATATTTATTTAAATTGCAACAGCATTTAACGTTCGTGCTGTAAAATATATCAGTTCTCAGTTGCCGACAATATAGTAGGGACTTAGGCAGTGCCTTTTTTCGTGTCTGCCGCTAAAATCCCGGATAAATATCGCTAGTTGAGCGAGTACCGAGATCCCCTTCTTAAGGGTGGAACTGGAAGGACTTTCAAAATCCCCATTTTTAAGGCGGAGGCGAGGGGTATCCAGGCTGGGGTAAAAATGAGAGATACAGAGGGTTTTAGCCCGATTGTTGACACGCATTGGGTACGGGGCCATATCTAGATCGAATATCCGAGCTTATTTATTAGTGAAAAATGACACCTGTTTAAAAAAATAATGCAACTGTAAGCAAAATCCAAACCCATACATAGTAAGCGATTCCCAACTCTAAAATCTAAAATCTAAAATCTAAAATCTAAAATGCTATGACTTTCATCTCCCTTCAATATGCCCTGTTTCTGCTAGTTTTATTTGCGGCTTACTGGTTGGTTCCGGTACGGTGGGGGCGGCTGTTCATCATGCTGATTGGTAGTCTGATTTTTTACGCTTCGCTGCAAATTTGGTATATTCCTCTGCTGTTAGCCGGCATTCTGTTTAATTACTGCTTGGCGATGGCGATTGGAGAACCTCTGGATTGGCGCATTGCTAATGAATCTTGGAACCGCCGCCGTTTGTGGCTGCTGTGGATAGGAATTTGCCTGAATGTTTTGCTGCTTCTGGGCTTTAAGTATGTGCCTTTTTTATTGAGTTCGATCGGCACTTTGTTAAATTGGCCTTTTGCTCTAGACGGTGCTGACTGGGTGAAAAGTCACGTCATCGCACCCCTGGGATTGAGTTTCTTTTGTTTTGAGTGCATTGCTTATTTGATTGACGTGTACCGAGGCGCACCTGCTGCTACTTCGCTGCTGCACTTTGCTGCTTACAAGTTGTTTTTTGCGAAACTGATTTCCGGCCCGATTACTCGGTATCACAACTTGATCAATCAACTGAAAACCCAGAAATTTCCGACGCCCGATCGCCTTTCTGAGGCACTTTGGACGATCGCCTTCGGTGCAGTAAAAAAAGGTCTTTTCGCAGATAACTTGGGAATTTATGTCGATTTAAGTTTTACCAATTTGCAGCGGGCGGGTAGCGAGGATTTGTGGCTGGCGATTTTTGCTTACGGGCTGCAACTTTATCTCGATTTTAGCGGCTATGTTGACATGGCGCGCGGTACAGCTTTGCTGCTGGGTTGGTATTTGCCACCCAATTTTGATTTCCCTTATTTTAGTGCCAGCATAGCCGATTTTTGGCGGCGATGGCACATGACTTTAGGCGATTGGTTGCGCAATTATTTGTATTTTCCTTTGGGGGGTTCGCGAGTCGGTTTGTGGCGCACTTGTCTGAATTTGTCCCTCGTCATGTTAATTGCGGGAATTTGGCACGGGGCGGCTTGGGGATTTATGGTGTGGGGAGGTTTGCACGGTTTGGCTTTGGCGGTTCACCGGCTGACTGATGTGCTGTTTAAGCGGTTGCGGATTGAGTTTTTGTGGGAAAATCCGATCGGGATTGCGATCGGTTGGCTGTTGACTCAGACCATGGTTTTTGGTAGTTGGATATTTTTCCGCCTTCCCGATTTAAAGGATTCTGGATGGGCGATTTCGCATTTGTGGGGACACAATGCTGACGTGCAGTTTGCAGATAAAGTTTATGTGGAAGCTTTGGGTTTGGAAAGAGTGCATTTAACTTGGATGTTGGCGGCTTTGGCTGCGGCGATGCTGGGGAATTATGCGTTGAGTCGGGGTTTGAAATTGGAGTTAAATTGGCCGATGAAATTGGTGTTAGTACCGCTTTGTTTGTATGCAGTTTGGGTGTTGGCTCCCGAAGGCGGTTTGCCTTATATTTATTTTGATTTTTAGGGTATTCTTTGATTTCCTATAATCATCAATCTTATACCAATTATTAAAAGTAGGGACACGGCAATGCCGTGTCCCTACAGGTGCTAATTTTCAGAATTGGTATAAGAACACCAGTCGCTCCAGCTACCGACATAAAGTTTAGCATCTGGAATTCCGGCGATTTCTAAAGACAGTAAATTAACGCAAGCTGTCACCCCAGAACCGCAATAAACGATGATTTCTTCCGCTTTTTCTAATTCCGCCCACCGATGTTTTTGTTCGGAGGTCGATCGCACTTTTCCATTTTCATCCGTCACCCCTTGCCAAGGATAGTTAACCGCACCCGGAATGTGACCTGCAATGGGGTCGATCGGCTCCCGCAAACCTTCATATCTCTCGCTTTCTCGCGAATCAACCAAAACCTTTCCCGGCAAGTCTTTACGCTCTTTTACCGCCTCAATATCTACCGCCAAATCCTGCTGCAAGTGGGCAACAAAGTTACCCTCGCGGGGTTCTGGCAAAATATTTGTTACCGGATAGCCCGCCGCTTTCCAGGCGCTGAAACCGCCGTCTAACAAAGCGACTTTGCTGTGTCCCATATATCGCAGCAGCCACCACAAACGAGCAGCAAAAGCCAGCCGCGAATCGTCATAAGCGACGACTAAAGTTTCTGCTGAATTAATGCCGATCGCGCTCAATTTATCAGCTAATTCTTCAATATTGGGCAGCGGATGTCTGCCGCCGTGTTTGCCAACTGAACTCGCGAGGTCGCGGTTTAAATCTAAATAGAAAGCTCCGGGAATGTGACTTTCTTGATATTGTTTTTGTCCCAATTCTGGGTCGGCGAGGGCAAACCGACAGTCAATAATTACAACTTGCGGATTGTCGGTATTGGTGGCTAACCATTCAGGAGAAACGATTAAAGTGTTGTCAGTCATAATTCTTTAAATCTCTGTTTTAACATCTATCGGGAAGGAGCTTTTTTCTCTGGTTCTGCTTGGTCGGGAGGAGTTTTCTTAGAAGTTGCTTTCTCCGAAGCTCTTTTTTCTGAATTGGATTTTTTAGGAGTTGCTTTATCCGAAGTTTCTTTTGGCGAATTGGATTTTTTAGGAGTTGCTTTATCCGAAGGTACTTTTTCGGTTGGTGCCGGAGTTGGAGTTGGCGGAGGGGGATTTACTGCTGCTTCTTGAGCGTAAAGCAGATATTTCTGATACTCGATCACTTTTGCTTGAGCTAGTTGATGGTTGGGGCTAGATACCGGTACTCTTCTCATTAATGAAACCGCTTCTTGCCAGCGATCGGTAACAGTCGTCCAATCTTCTTTGGTTTTTGCCGATCGCCCCAATTCTGCTGCTTGGAGTGCGCTGTTAACGGCTTCTCGAAAAGTATCTGGTGCAGTTGCTAAATCTGCTGTTTCATCGAGATTATTCCCCGCAGTTGCAGCAGGCTGGTTCAAAATTTTACCGACAAACGCCACCACGGCGATCGCCAACATACCCGTCACCAGCCCAACTACAATGAAAGTCGATCGCAGCCGGTTCTCAAATGCAGCAAGTTCCGGCGGTTTCTCTTCCTCAATATTGCTTTCCATCTCTATGCGATCCTCTATATTAGCAACCCCAGTATTTGGCGCCGATTCTTCCCCAAAGCTGTTTCCTTCAAAGTTGCTGTTTTCCAAACTAAACTCTTGACTCCAAGCAGCAGCTATCTGACCGCTTTCTCGGCCCTCAACCTTCACTTTGCGAATCGAATCCGGCTGCAAATTCGTCAGCTCGGTGCGGACAAAATCAACTAACGTATCTTCTATCGGTACCTGCTCGGCCTCAAGAATTACATCCAAACAGTCGCCGTCGAGATTCGCGGAGGCTGTTATGCCTTCAGATTGCAACTGGCTGTTGAGCCAAGATGCGATCGCAGTGGCGAGATTTCCCTGCTTGGCAAGTTCCTGAAAATTAAGCTCTGTCATAGCTGGACACCTGATAATGCAGAAGGTAGAAGGCAGAAGGAATTAAAAAGTCAGAAATAGTTTTTTTAAAGTTGAAAACACCCTAACTGAAATTCAACAAATAGTATAATGTATCGCGGCAAATCCCAGCCCAAAGATGGAAATTATCACTTTCGCTCCCCCTCCCATCCCTTCGGAAAAGACTTGCATTCTTTACTAGGAAACGAACTCAGGTTTGTAGTCAGGGCTTCAGTCCTCCCGCCCGGCCGCCAAATACCGCTGCTTTAACCTGGTAATTGATACCGGCCGCGCAACTCCAGATACCGCAACGGCGTTAAGTCGAGCCGCAAGCATCGCCCCTAAAACCGACATCCGGCTAGAAAAAGCCTCGATCGCGCGGATTCGAGATTTGAGATTAAAAAATTGTGCGATCGCAGTGCCATCGACGGACAGCGAGTGATATCATCAGTTAGTCAATATTCAAGTTTTTATAGCAAAAAAGTCGATCGCACAATGGTAGCAATAGCAATTTTAGCTGCTGGACGCGGCACGCGCATGAAATCTGACTTGCCCAAAGTTCTACACGAATTGGGCGGTCTAACGCTAGTTGAGCGAGTCCTCCAAAGTTGTCAAGAAATTCAAATTTCCCGGCGAATTGTCATCGTCGGTTATCGAGCCGAACTCGTGAAAGAAGCTTTGATAGGTGGTAAAGAAATACCGGAGAATCCTCAATTTCCTCCCTTAGAATTTGTCGAACAAACCGAACAATTGGGAACCGGTCACGCCATCCAACAATTGCTGCCTCACTTAGAGGGATTTCAAGGAGACTTGCTGGTCTTAAATGGGGATGTACCTTTGCTGAGGGCAGAAACTATCAAACAATTGATTGCTGTTCACAAACAGCACCAAAACTCTGCTACTTTATTGACAGCTAATTTGCCGAATCCTCAAGGGTACGGGCGAGTATTTACCGACAGTCAAAATTTAGTCGAGCAAATTGTCGAAGACCGCGACTGCACACAAGCTCAAAAGCAAAACCACCGAATTAATGCAGGTGTTTACTGCTTTCACTGGCCGGATCTAGAGAAAATTTTGCCAGAATTGAAGGCAGACAATGACCAAAAAGAATATTACCTAACTGATACGGTAAATTTCCTCAGTCCGGTGATGGCGGTGGATGTCGAAGATTATCAAGAAATATTGGGAATTAACGATCGCAAACATTTAGCCACAGCTTGCGATATTTTGCAAACGCGGGTAAAGGACAAGTGGATGACGGCGGGAGTGACGCTGCTCGATCCCAACAGCATTACGATCGACGATACTGTAGAGTTGCAGCCGGATGTGGTAATTGAACCGCAAACTCACTTGCGGGGAAAAACTTCCATTGCTTCTGGGAGTCGCATCGGCCCCGGCAGTTTGATTGAAAACAGTCAAATTGGGGAAAATGTGACTGTGCTTTATTCGGTGGTTTCTGACAGTATTGTGGCCGAAAATTCGCGAATTGGCCCTTACGCACACTTGCGGGGACACGCGGAAATAGGGGCGAACTGCCGCGTCGGCAATTTTGTAGAATTGAAAAATACTCAAATCGGCGATCGAAGTAATGTCGCTCACTTGTCTTATTTAGGCGACGCGACTTTGGGAGAAAAAGTCAACATCGGTGCTGGGACAATTACGGCAAATTACGATGGAAAAAACAAGCACAAAACTCAAATAGGCAATCAAACTAAAATAGGTTCCAACAGCGTGCTTGTTGCACCGATAACTTTGGGGCAAGATGTTACTGTAGCGGCGGGTTCTGTGGTGACGGAAGATGTACCGAATGACTGTTTAGTAATTGCCCGTTCTCGGCAAGTTGTTAAACCAGGTTGGAAGTTGAAAGAACCAAAAAAGTGAACAATTGTTCGCTTTTTCTACGATAAGTTTCCTCCCGCATCGGAACTTGCGCTGCCGATACCAAAGAAACCGGGTTTTTATAACAGGAGCGATGGCGCTATACCAGAGATTCTGGTAAAAAACCCGGTTTATGTGTAAGTCCGCAACCTTGAGAAATCCAGTTTCTCGCGAGCGGCTATTTTTGGTTATTTTGCTGGTGCAGATAGTTGTTAATCGCTTTAGCGATTTTTGCTTGCTGGTATGGGTTCATCGTGCGGGGTAGGGAGATGCGAGAGCCTCCACAAGCTAACAGTCTGACTTCGTACCAAATGTCATGATCCCGATCTTTTGTTCGATCGACTTCCACGGCATAAATCTCGCACAGAGAGTATTGAATTACTTTACGTGCCAACAAACCCCGCTGTTTAACAGTCAAGGTGTTTAAAGTTCCATCGAAGCTGTAGGTTTCATTCTTTCTCAACACGATCGCTGCGAGTGCTGCGAGCAAAAATATGCCTCCTGTCCATCCCAACCAGCGATCGTCTTGGCTTAAGCGCAGCAATCGATGCTTTGCATTTTTAACAAAAAAATTGATGTCAGAAGCAACAGCGTCTTGGTTCCCCCAGTTAGTGGAGTTAGCAGTGAAAGGAACATTGCCAACAGAAGTCAAAAGTACAACTCTGCTTTTATAGCCGCATCTTTGAACTTTTGCTCCCCGCAAAGAAGTAAGCTGAATTTCTTTGATGTTCGACCCCAGTAAATTCGATCGCACAATCTGGCAATTTCCTTGTTTGGCCTGCAATCGCTGGCAGCTCAGGGTTGCTCCATGATAGTCAAAAATCAGCGATATCAGTCCCAATGTCATTAATAAACAACTAGGGAGCCAAAAATCAAATATGCTTTGAGTCTGAATTCTTAATTCAGTTGCTGTTTGCTTAATTATTTTCATTTATCTCACCTTTTGATTCGCAAAATGATGCTACAGATCGACTTCCTGACCCCGAGCCGCCGAATTGTTAACTTATATATTATTTGAAGTCGTCCTTTGCCACGATTCCTTTTATGTTGCTAATAGATTAGCACTAAAATGTCTCGGGAACAACAAATGTCGCGAGTGTACTTGCGGCTGGGTTTGAGATAGCTTTCCGTGATTTAAAGTAGATGAATCTTAAAAATTTATTAATTATGTTATTGCGAGTCAAACATTAGCTTTTGCGAGCCGAAGGAAAGTAATAGCAAAGGTGAAACTAGGTTTACATTCTGTTACATTGTAAAATTTATTTGTGCCTACCTAATTACCGTTAGTTATTGATTTGGGTGATTCCCTACGGGATAGCTACGGTTCACGGACTTGCACGGCAAACATATTGCTAAGCGTGCGACGATCGCGGGTAGAGATATAGCTGCGAAGCAAGTCAGCCATTTTGTATTGTTCTGTTAGTGAATGGCTTCTTAAACATATGCGATCGCCCTCCAACATCAACAAATCAACATAGTAGCTACGATTTCCCTCGCTATCTGCTATTTCGTCTAATTCTACCGCACGAATCTCGCGAGTTGAGCATTCGGTAACATCCTTAAGCGACAAACCCCATCGTTTAATGGTCATTTTGCCAAAAGTCTTATCAAAGAGGTACATTTAGTAGTGGTATTTGGTAAAGGATGGAGAAAAGTAGAGGTTTTTAGGCAGCAGCAGCAGCAGTCCGTAACGATGCGTTGTCACGATCTATAAAATCCCCAATCCCACCAATGTGGTTTTCCAACGAGCGAGAAAATGACAATATTTTGCTCGCCAAGGGCGACACTCGTTGTCTCCATATGTTGTTAAACCGTTCAATATAGCTGGTCTTTCCAGTCTCCTTGCCCACTGCTTTTCGGAATGAGTAAAACAAACGCCGATCGACATCCCCGACTTTTCCAAAAAGTCGGGGATCGGTGATTCCGATCCAGGACCCTTTTTAAGCAATAAAAATCAGCGTTCCCTTGCTCATTTCCAAAGTATCGCCCATTTCCAGACCGTTGTGAAAAGCACCCAAAATCACCTCGCTAGTTTTGCCGAAAGCGATCGCACCGCTAGCATCAATTCCAATTGCGCCAAAATCCCGTTGACGATCGTCAGCTTCAGCAAAAGAACGCTCAAAAGCAGCTTTCAAACTCAAACCATCCGTTACCCGAATCACAATCCGCGGGGCCAAACACTCGTCCATAATGTGCTCGCCAATCCCCGTACAGCTTACCGCCGCATTTCCAGTCGCGTAATTTCCTGCAGGCATCGCCGAGTCGCTAACCCGCCCGATGCGCTCAAAACCCTTGCCACCAGTCGAAGTCCCAGCAGCCAAGCGTCCGTGAACATCCAAAGCTACAACTCCGATCGTACCCATACCCGCCGGTTCCGCCACCACGTCAGCCATTGCTTTGCTAAAATTGCCTTGGCGTTCCTGCATCCACTCGTGCAAGCGCAAATCCGTCATCGGATCGTAAATCGGCAATTGAAGTTCTCGCAGCAATTCCGCCGAACCAAAATCAGACAGAACTCGATCGTCCGAATTCTGCAAAAATTGAGCAAGTTCGATCGGATGTTGAACGCGAGAAACATTAATCGCCCCGCTGAAACGCTGCATCAAACCGTCCATCAGCGAAGCACTCATCCGAATTTGGCCGTCCGACTGCACCACAGAACCTGTACCGGCATTAAATCGCGGGTCATCTTCCAGCAATTGGCAGCCCCGCACCACTGCATCTACGGCACTTGCACCGTCTTTTAGCAGCGGATAAACTTCCTCCAAAACATCGTAAAGCGATTTCCGCACCGCCTCAATTCCGCCTTTACTGTGTAGAGAACTGCCGGCACCGCCGTGAATAACTAGCTTTGGTTGCACCTGTTGCGATGCCATATTTTTTAACCTAAAATTTTTCCTTTGCAATCTTAGCCTCGATCGAGCAAATTACCCTAAATTCTTAATCTTGAGCGGCCAAACGGCGGCGACGACAACGTTCGGAACAGTATTTGACCTCATCCCAGCAGTCCGCCCATTTTTTGCGCCAAGTAAAAGGTCGATCGCACACCGGGCACATTTTTGTCGGTAAATCAGATTTCGATCGCTGCTTTGCCATGCTAATTTGGACATTACATTAATGATTAAATTTTAATCAAAACAAACAAAACAATCCATTTCTGCCTAACACCTCCCCAAATAAAAATGCTCGAAACGGCATTAGCCAAAATCCGAATAGTCTTAGTAGAACCCGCAGGCCCATTGAATGTCGGTTCTGTCGCCCGCGTCATGAAAAATATGGGTTTGCACCAATTAATTTTGGTAAATCCCCAATGCGATTATTTAGGGGAAGAGGCCCGACTGATGGCAGTTCGCGCCGCCGATATATTGGAAACTGCCAAAGTAGTTGATAGTTTGCCGGCTGCTTTGGTTGGGTGTGTCAGAGCGATCGCGACTACAGGAGACGATAGTCGATCGTTGCCAACACAGCTAGAACAGCCCGCAGACGCCTTGCCTTGGCTCCTAGAAGCCCCCAGCGCCCTAATTTTCGGCAGAGAAGACTGCGGCTTGACCAATGCCGAACTAAACCGCGCTCAGCGCCTGATCCGCATTCCCTCCAGTGACGCCTACACTTCCCTAAATCTCGCCCAAGCAGTCGCTATCTGCTGCTACGAACTGTATGGGGAAGAAGGAAGAGGGAAGGAAGAAGGAAGAAGGAAGAGGGAAGAAGGAAGAGGGAAGGAAGAAGAAGATGCCTCGTTCCCAGGCTCAGCCTGGGAACGCATATCCAGAGGCTCTGCCTCTTCAATACCCGATGCCACAGATAATTTATCAACTTGTTACCCAGAACAACTTGCCACCAGCCAGACAGAAAATCCCTCTCCTCCCCTCACCAGTGCTCCCTTGGAAAATTTAGAGGGATATTACCAGCAACTAGAAACGCTGTTACTCAAAATAGGATATTTGCAGCGGCACACAGCAGCAAGCCGGATGGAAAAATTTCGGCGTTTGTACAACAGGGCTTATCCGACAGTTGATGAAGTCGCCATGCTGCGGGGCGTCCTCCGCCAAACAGAATGGGCAATCAAAACTTACCGGCGAGAGACAGTTTCTGATACTCTGGATGGGGCGTTGCCAGAAAATCTAACGGATAGCTAGGAGAAATGCTGATAATTGGGGATGTGAGATTGAGGATTTTTTTCACAGAGAACTTTCCTGCACCCATTTGTCACCTTCATAACAGGGTTTCTTGACTAAAAGCCTAAGCTTTGGGATAATTTGCGAGCAATAAACCCGGTTGCTGATACCAGGCAGCGTCTGGGGTAAATCTAAAATCTAAAATCTAAAATCTAAAATTGATTGGCTGGCAAGCTGAAAAATCTTAAACTTGAACTTTACAGTAGTGATGAAGGAGTAAGACGTGGCAGAGCGGTTTCCCAAAGGATCGATATTATCGGTGATATCCTCGATATCCTCTCCCAACTCCGGCTCAAAGCAGCCTAAGTCCGGCAAAGCAAGTCAGTCTGGCAACTCGGGCCGCCGCCGCCCTCCGCAACCGCAAAACGGCAATTCAGAAATTCGAGAACCCTCGCCAGAACCTTCGACTTTGCCACCGCAACCAAGCCGCGGCAGCAGAATTAGAGCCAATTCTCCGGCACCTTCGGAAGAATTGACTGCACAAGACTTTTTATCCGATCCCAGATCTGCCATTAACCCGAGAAAACCCAGAACCAGCAAAATTCCCCCGTCGAAGACTCGTCAAGCAGGCAAAAAAGGTCTCGCTGCTGTGGATATGTTCGATTTTCCCGAGCCCAATCGGGAAACTATCAGTTCGATCGCCAGCAATCCCAACAGCCAGATCCCAACTGCCGATCCTCCTGCAACCCGTGGAAGTCGCCCCAGTTCGCCCCCAGTGCGCATTCCCGACACGGTAATGCCCCCAAATGCCAAAAAAGCCCCTGTGTCGAAACCGCGTCCGCAAGCGAGCCAGAGACCGGGGAAACGCTCTGCACCTCAGAGCGTGCCGCCGTTGGTGTACGCTACTCGCTTGCTGATTTTGGGAGTTGGGATTGCGGTGATTTGCGGGACGCTGCTGTCTGTGGTGAATGCTGTGAGCCGATCGTCTGTAGCAGCAGAAGAACAAACCACCACAGGGCAAAAAAACCCAGATGCAAGCGACAGCGCATCTGCTGCACCGGTGACCGGAGAAGTGCTGCAACTGAATCAAGAATTAGGCGCTTTGAAAACGCAAGTTCAGGTTTTAGCAACAGAAAATCCTAGTTTGACAGCCGGAGTATTTCTAGTCGATTTAGATACTGGAAGCTACCTAAATTTTAACGGCGATACTGCTTTTGCTTCAGCTAGCACGATTAAAGTACCAATTTTAGTAGCTTTTTTCCAAGCAGTAGATGAGGGAAAAGTGAAGTTAGATCAGGTGCTGACGCTGAAGCCCGAAAACATTGTGGGCGGTTCTGGGGAGATGCAAGACGACACTCCAGGCAAGAAGTATTCGGCTTTGGAAGTTGCCCAAAAGATGATTGTTGTCAGCGACAATACGGCAACAAATATGATGATTGAGTTGTTGGGAGGTGCTGATGTTTTGAATCAGCATTTTGCAAGTTGGGGTTTGAGGGCGACGGTTCTCCGCAATAATTTGCCTGATTTGGAGGGAACTAATACTACCAGTCCGCAGGATTTGATTAATATCATAGCCCAGATAGATCGGGGGAATTTGGTATCGGTGAAATCGCGCGATCGTATTTTGCAAATCATGCGCCAAACTCAAAACGCTTCTTTGCTGCCGAAAGGTTTAGGGGAAGGTTCAATTATTGCTCACAAAACCGGCAACATTGAAACAATGCTTGCGGATGCGGGGATGGTGGATTTGCCGAACGGTAAGCGTTATTTAGTGGCGGTGATGGTGAAGCATTCACCGGAAACGGAGAAGCCAGCTCAAACATTGATTCGGGATATTTCTCGGATGAGTTACCGCTATTTGAACGGTGAGGAAACGCCAGCCGATTCACAAGTGAAAATTAAAAATTGAAAATTCAACCGGGTTTTTTCGGGCAAGTGTTGTAGACTTTATCAAACTATAAATCAGTTTGTATTATGAAACTAAACATCCGCCTTGCTTGTCTGGTAGTGCTCTCAACTTTAGCCGTTGGAGTCTCCCCCACTTTGAGTAATGCTAATCCTGTTTCTGAATCTGAGACCGACGGCGTGACAGTGATTAACAATAATATCGAACTCAATCGGGCAAAAAACTTAGCCCGTCAAGCAGCAGAAGCTGCCAATGGGGGTTTAGGCAACTATCGAGCTGAAGCTTCTATGCACGGTACTTCTGAGGAATCGCCGTTTGTTGACAATGGCGATGGAAGTTGGACTTTTACTTTTCAAGGGTACAAACCCGGTACGTCTGTCTATACTGTAGAAACGGTTGTTACGGTTTCTCAAGATGGAAAGGTAAGAATTGATTATAATGGGCGCATTCGCGAGAAAGCTCAATTTTGAAAAGTTATGCAAACAGCTAAGTAGATTGCCATCAAAAAACAGAACACCCAGAACCCTGACTTTTTTAAGAAGTCGGGGATCTAACAGCGATTGTTCCGCTGCATAGAGTTGATCGATGACCCCCGCTATGTTTCAATCCCTGATAGGGATTTAAGTTAATTCCGGCTAAGTCTCGCAGAATTAGCCCTATTTTTTCTATTTTCGGTTTCAATCCCTGATAGGGAGTTAGGTTAATTGCGGCACAGGTATTAAAATGGCGCTAGAGCGCGCGCGAGTGAGTAAATGGTGTCTTGTTTCAATCCCTGATAGGGAGTTAGGTTAATTGCGGCGTTATGATGCTATTACAGGAAATAAATTTTTTGGAATGTTTCAATCCCTGATAGGGAGTTAGGTTAATTGCGGCAAAATTAGTAGAATTAATTGAATCCAAGATAGCAATATTGGGCATGTTTCAATCCCTGATAGGGAGTTAGGTTAATTGCGGCCGATAACAACACTCAGTCCCAAATCCTCAAAGGTAAGTTTCAATCCCTGATAGGGAGTTAGGTTAATTGCGGCTGTGGATTGCTGAGCTTTGGGTAGTAAAGAATAAAATCAGGTTTCAATCCCTGATAGGGAGTTAGGTTAATTGCGGCTCATATTATTTCACCATTTGTCCAGAAAAATAAGTTTCAATCCCTGATAGGGAGTTAGGTTAATTGCGGCTTGAGTTCTGGATATTTATAGCAATATCCGAATTAAGCGATACAAGTTTCAATCCCTGATAGGGAGTTAGGTTAATTGCGGCTCTCTGAATCGCCGCTTCTTACGTGGTATCCGCTCTTGTTTCAATCCCTGATAGGGAGTTAGGTTAATTGCGGCAAGAAATTCAGCAGCGCAAGCAAGCCGGCCACAAAGTGTTTCAATCCCTGATAGGGAGTTAGGTTAATTGCGGCCTTTGTCGCTCGATGCTGGCGGTCGTTTTATTTCATTTGGTTTCAATCCCTGATAGGGAGTTAGGTTAATTGCGGCTTGACGCCGTTGAAGACTTTTCGATATACCCAAATCCGGCGTTTCAATCCCTGATAGGGAGTTAGGTTAATTGCGGCAGCAGTTGTATTTCTTCTCGATCGTAATCGTAATGCAGTTTCAATCCCTGATAGGGAGTTAGGTTAATTGCGGCCGTATTGAATGCCTGCTTTTTGAGTTGATATGTCGGCAATTCCTGGGTTTCAATCCCTGATAGGGAGTTAGGTTAATTGCGGCTTGAGGCGATTCCTGACTTTGCTTTCGGCGCTCATTATCTGTAGTTTCAATCCCTGATAGGGAGTTAGGTTAATTGCGGCCCCAGGCAGGTTCATCTCCTGCACTTCCTATTTCACTGTTTCAATCCCTGATAGGGAGTTAGGTTAATTGCGGCTGAGCACGCTGACTTTTGGATACTGGGAATATTTAGGGTTTCAATCCCTGATAGGGAGTTAGGTTAATTGCGGCCAATTACTTGCGGTATCGATACCTGTAACTCTTGTTTCAATCCCTGATAGGGAGTTAGGTTAATTGCGGCAGAAGTTTTACCAAATGGTATCGTTAGATGCTGGTAGTTTCAATCCCTGATAGGGAGTTAGGTTAATTGCGGCGGTAGTGCGCTTGAACTGCTCCTTCATCGCAACTTGATCGGTTTCAATCCCTGATAGGGAGTTAGGTTAATTGCGGCTCCGATCGTACTTTTACTGCACCTGCGGTCGGTCATGGGTTTCAATCCCTGATAGGGAGTTAGGTTAATTGCGGCTAGTAGGGAAAAGAGGCTGAACTGGTTTTATAGAAAGTTTCAATCCCTGATAGGGAGTTAGGTTAATTGCGGCGTGCCAATCAGGAGGTAAAAGATGCGCGCTAAATTTTTCGTTTCAATCCCTGATAGGGAGTTAGGTTAATTGCGGCTCAGTACAATTTCATCGTAAATCTCTACCAAAGATTTTTCGTTTCAATCCCTGATAGGGAGTTAGGTTAATTGCGGCAAACTGCAACAATGGCCAAGCCCAGAGCTAAAAAATGGGCGGGTTTCAATCCCTGATAGGGAGTTAGGTTAATTGCGGCCCGGAAAATCCCGGCTGTTACACCGGGATTAATTTGGTTTCAATCCCTGATAGGGAGTTAGGTTAATTGCGGCCAACAATGGCCAAGCCCAGAGCTAAAAAATGGGCGGGTTTCAATCCCTGATAGGGAGTTAGGTTAATTGCGGCAGCCCGCAATTGATAAGCGGGATTTATGGAACGAAGTTTCAATCCCTGATAGGGAGTTAGGTTAATTGCGGCTGTGCCATGCGTTCTGAACCCGTGTTGCACATTCCTAAGTTTCAATCCCTGATAGGGAGTTAGGTTAATTGCGGCGAGATGCAGGAAGCTGCGACATCTACCACTGCGAGCGTAGTTTCAATCCCTGATAGGGAGTTAGGTTAATTGCGGCAATCACTGCCATATAAGAACGAACGTTTTAGCATCAGTTTCAATCCCTGATAGGGAGTTAGGTTAATTGCGGCCGGTATTCGTTCTAAAATCCACTTTTGGCCAGATAAGAATTTGTTTCAATCCCTGATAGGGAGTTAGGTTAATTGCGGCCAAAAATAACGTGACAGTAACAGTTCTGAGCGCTAGTTTCAATCCCTGATAGGGAGTTAGGTTAATTGCGGCGATGGTATTTTTGGGCTCAACTTAACCAATACGCGTTTCAATCCCTGATAGGGAGTTAGGTTAATTGCGGCTATCTCGACCTTTGGAGAGGGCAATCCCGACCTACCCGTTTCAATCCCTGATAGGGAGTTAGGTTAATTGCGGCTTCAATTTCATCAGTCATAAAACACACTCCTAAAGTTTCAATCCCTGATAGGGAGTTAGGTTAATTGCGGCTAGAATCTGCCTCCTTAACCTTCTTACCCGTACGTAAGTTTCAATCCCTGATAGGGAGTTAGGTTAATTGCGGCTTCGGGCGGAGCATTTGGCGGCGCTCTTTCCCTAGCGTGGTTTCAATCCCTGATAGGGAGTTAGGTTAATTGCGGCTAGACACGATCGCCTTCATTGTATCCATTTGCTTGTTTCAATCCCTGATAGGGAGTTAGGTTAATTGCGGCAAGATAAAGTATGTCAGGGGGCGGCTCCAATCATCGGTTTCAATCCCTGATAGGGAGTTAGGTTAATTGCGGCCGACCCGTTCCCAGTTACGGCGCGGCGCTTGTGGTTGGTTTCAATCCCTGATAGGGAGTTAGGTTAATTGCGGCCTTCTCCCGCATCTCCTCCCGCTCAAAGCTGGCAGGTTTCAATCCCTGATAGGGAGTTAGGTTAATTGCGGCACTACTGGGACTGCTGCATCTATATATTCCTTGGGCGTTTCAATCCCTGATAGGGAGTTAGGTTAATTGCGGCGCCTGGTAGGCATATTTTTCTCTTTCAACTTCCGCTTGGTTTCAATCCCTGATAGGGAGTTAGGTTAATTGCGGCCGAAATTTCGGACGTTTGTGTGATCGTTCGATTACGGTTTCAATCCCTGATAGGGAGTTAGGTTAATTGCGGCATGAAAAAATTGACTATCACATTAGGGAAGGATATGTTTCAATCCCTGATAGGGAGTTAGGTTAATTGCGGCTCTCGCCAAACCTGTTCGCTATTTGTGGCGAACAATTTATCGTTTCAATCCCTGATAGGGAGTTAGGTTAATTGCGGCGGAAGAATGACTTATATGCCGAGCTTGATTGTAGTTTCAATCCCTGATAGGGAGTTAGGTTAATTGCGGCTGTGGCGGATTTGCTTGGGTAGTGACGCTATAAATTTGTTTCAATCCCTGATAGGGAGTTAGGTTAATTGCGGCGTACAGGCTCTCGTGCTTTGTGACCGATTTAGCATACGGTTTCAATCCCTGATAGGGAGTTAGGTTAATTGCGGCATAAAATTGCACCATCTTGTTAGTTGAAAGGAAGCCGATTAGTTTCAATCCCTGATAGGGAGTTAGGTTAATTGCGGCCTGGGGACGAGTTGTCACTCATATCAAAGGAGTCCCGTTTCAATCCCTGATAGGGAGTTAGGTTAATTGCGGCGTTGTTTTTTTCCTTTTCAATTTCCGCTTGCAGTTCCTTGTTTCAATCGCTGATAGGGAGTTAGGTTAATTGCGGCGTTATCGATCGTACCGATGTCAATTGGAGGATTTGTTTCAATCCCTGATAGGGAGTTAGGTTAATTGCGGCTAAATATGTTGTCGGCCCTTCCAGACCTTCATCTTGGTTTCAATCCCTGATAGGGAGTTAGGTTAATTGCGGCGGGTCGGGACGCTTCCATTCAGCAATCGGATGGGTTTCAATCCCTGATAGGGAGTTAGGTTAATTGCGGCTGCAGTTCAGATTCTAATTGTTCAATTCGCCCCTTAAGTTTCAATCCCTGATAGGGAGTTAGGTTAATTGCGGCAATCCGTGAAGCAATTAACCTCGGCCGCACGTTCGTTTCAATCCCTGATAGGGAGTTAGGTTAATTGCGGCTTTGTGCATTAGTTTTTCTTTGCTGTCACCTTTCCTTTGTTTCAATCCCTGATAGGGAGTTAGGTTAATTGCGGCAAAATCCCGGTTGCAGGTTCTACGCCTTTCGACTGGTTTCAATCCCTGATAGGGAGTTAGGTTAATTGCGGCGGGGGTAACTTCTGTTGGACAACATACTCTCAACTAAATCTATGTTTCAATCCCTGATAGGGAGTTAGGTTAATTGCGGCCCGTCTTCGTATATGTGATTTATGAGAGTTCCGGCTTTGTTTCAATCCCTGATAGGGAGTTAGGTTAATTGCGGCATACCCAGGAAACCCGTAGGGTTTCCGCCATGAACAGTTTCAATCCCTGATAGGGAGTTAGGTTAATTGCGGCTTGATGTCTAATTCAGTTGAGTTGCCGTGGCTGCCTGGGATGTTTCAATCCCTGATAGGGAGTTAGGTTAATTGCGGCAATGGGAACGGCGAGGTGCTAGTCTCTTACCCTGTTTCAATCCCTGATAGGGAGTTAGGTTAATTGCGGCTTTGACTGGCTCCACATTTGCCAGCGGCACAGGCGGCGTTTCAATCCCTGATAGGGAGTTAGGTTAATTGCGGCGAAAAATATCGTTGCAATTGCAGACGCACTCCTGTTTCAATCCCTGATAGGGAGTTAGGTTAATTGCGGCTACTATAGTCCTGATTAAGTATTCGCCACTCCCCGTTTCAATCCCTGATAGGGAGTTAGGTTAATTGCGGCGAGCCGACACCGTGACCGCTGGCAGTCAAAATAAGTTTCAATCCCTGATAGGGAGTTAGGTTAATTGCGGCGTTATTTGAGGTGTTTTCTAGTAAGAAGTCGGTTGGTTCGTTTCAATCCCTGATAGGGAGTTAGGTTAATTGCGGCTAAAAAGCAAGATTGCTCCAATTACTTCACGGTAAGTTTCAATCCCTGATAGGGAGTTAGGTTAATTGCGGCCTATAGCCTGCTCGGCGACAATACTAGCAATTGAATGTTTCAATCCCTGATAGGGAGTTAGGTTAATTGCGGCTCCTCATCGGTGTTAACACCGACCACGGTCACACTATGTTTCAATCCCTGATAGGGAGTTAGGTTAATTGCGGCGCTCGATCGCGAGTAATTGGCTTGGCTGACAGCGGTTTGTTTCAATCCCTGATAGGGAGTTAGGTTAATTGCGGCCTCTAATTTAGCTTGTAAAATATCGGGTGGAATGTTTCAATCCCTGATAGGGAGTTAGGTTAATTGCGGCCTGTGAATTGTCCAGCGCACCACTGGACAAGTTGTTGTTTCAATCCCTGATAGGGAGTTAGGTTAATTGCGGCCGCCCGTGCCAGAAGCCTTACAGTATTTAGTTTTCAAGGTACTGTTCCGTGAAGCATCTACAAAATATCATTTCAGCCACCGCCCTGTCAAGAGACACAAACTTCAACAACCATGAAAGCCATACTCAGCAACAATTCCAGCGTTTCCGTGAACCTACTTTTGAAGATACAGAGGCTCAAACCCTTGCCGCACAAGCCATACAGCCGAAAGATTTGACCCCCTCAAAAAAACACCTACCCATTCACGGAAATTCCAAGAACCGGAAAGCGATTAGACACTCGCGACTGCTAACAGTTCCTCAGCCTCTTTTTCGTTCATCTCGTCGAGTTTTTGCCAAACTTGCTGCATCAATTCATCCAACCCAACTCGACTCACAGCGGAAATCAACAAAACAGGAGCACCGCTAATTTCTTTAAGTCGGCTGATTAAATTACCGATTTCTTCGCTTTCAAGGTCGATCGCATCTACCTTATTAAAAGCCAAAATCTGCGGTTTATCGGCTAAACCACGCCTGTAAGCCTTTAATTCTTCCTGAATTGTGACGTAATTGGCGATCGGATCTTCATCCGTAACATCAATCAAGTGCAGCAACAACCGAGTCCGCTCAATGTGCCGCAAAAACTCGTAACCCAAACCCGCACCTTCGTGAGCCCCCTCAATCAATCCCGGGATATCGGCAAAAACAGTACCGTCGCCGGTGGGTTTTCTGACTACACCCAAATTCGGGACTAAAGTTGTAAACGGATAATCTGCTATTTTGGGGCGAGCTGCAGACAAAGCTGAAATTAAGGTGGATTTGCCAGCATTCGGCATCCCCAGAATTCCCACTTCAGCTAATAGCTTCAATTCCAAACGCAAAAATTTGTGTTCTCCTTCTTTACCCGGCATCGCATAATCGGGAGCGCGGTTAGAATTGGTCAGAAAACACTTGTTTCCCAAACCGCCTTTGCCACCTTTGGCAACGCAAAAAGTCTGTCCGGGCGTCACTAAATCTGCCAAGATTGCCTGAGTTTCCGCGTCGTAAACAACTGTACCGCAGGGAACTTCAATTGTGCGATCGTCCCCAGAAGCCCCCGTCATATTCTTCGGCGCGCCACGCTTCCCGTCATCGGCTTTAAAAATCCGGTTGTACTGAAAATCCAGCAGCGTTTGCAGGCTTTCCACCGCTACCATAAACACAGAACCGCCCCGCCCGCCGGTGCCGCCGCTCGGCCCGCCCGCCGGTACATACTTTTCTCTGCGAAAAGCTACCATACCGTCGCCGCCTTTGCCGGCTGCGACTTGAATATCTGCTCGATCGATAAATTGCATAATTTAGTCAGTAGTCAATAGTCAGTAGTCAGTAGTCATTAGTCATTAGCTATGATACCAGATCCAAGTACAATATTCCTCTTTTCCTTGAGTGTGCAGAGGCGGACTCCAAGCAAGTGTAGTCGCGACTTATAGTCGCAGGAAAAATATAGTTATACCAATTCTGAAAAGTAGTGCATACTGAGAGATTTTACCCGAGCATCTGTAGGGAAACGGCACTGCCGTGTGCGGCTCTTGGGTATGCGACTTTTAATAATTTGTATAAGATTGAGGATTGTAGCAAAACTTTTTTTGAATTGGTATTATCAAAGCGGATTTAATATTAGCAGGACTTACCCACAAAAACTGAATAAACCTGCTTTTTCTACTGGGGCGGATCGCTGTAACGATGTTTTTTTGTAGAAAAACCAGGTTTTTGCGTCTTGGACTAATTAGTAATCATTGGTTAATAGTTACAGTCATTAATCCAAGATTTCACAAGAATAGCTAATGACTAATGACTACTGACTACTGACTACTGACCACTGACTACTAACAATATATCGATACATCTTCCTTACATTCATCTGCCAAATAGCAGAGAGCTCGAAAGCGCATCCCCACCAACTGTTCGTAAAGCGGGTTAATCTTGCACATCGCCGGAATGTGCACAATTTTGCGTCCGAATAACACAACATCTCGTTCAAACGGACACTGCGACGGAATCATTTTGCAGACAAAGTGCGCCACTCTCGGGTCGTGAATTTCCCAGGCGTCAAGCCAGTCTTTGACGGGTTGCAGGACATTTTTTTGGTGAGGTTTAGGTAGTCGAGATGAAAGCGGTGTTCCGGCGACGGGGGCGACATTCGCATCAAAGACTATTTGGCTGCTGGGCCCCTGGGGATCGGACTTGCTCTGTTGTATCGTGTGTCGGAGAGCTTCTATCGCCTCGACCTTATGACCCAAAGCTGTGCAAAAGTTGTGGATTACCTCGTCTTCGCTGAGCGAGTATGTACCGTCTGCCAAAGCTACCATGACTGCTGTCCTCAAAAAATCCTCGCCTTTGGCGGTGTCTTCCCCTAACACAGCGGCTAATTCCTCTGGGGCAATAGGTTCAAAACCCGCCTCAAAAGATACCGGATGTAGTTCATCCTGAGTTAGATTCGCAATCATTTTTTGCTCGTCTTCGTCAAAGTTGCCGTCTGCCCAAGCAATTGTCAGCAATCCGCGCAGCCAAGCACTAATCTCTTCATCGGTGCAGGAAGATTTAGCGTTACTCATTAGCATTTCCATTTGGATATACCAGTCAATTTGTTCGTTTACAGCGGGATCAATATTCGGGTCCCAAGAATTATTACTGCTTTTTTGTTCGATCGATGATCTATTTGTGGAAGGTTTGTGCTCGAAGATTGCTCCAAACGCTTGTAGTGGACTTGTTAAAAGCATATTTGTTTCTCAGGAGCATCGCTAACTAGCGAGCTAATCTATTGGATTATCCTATTCCTTAAAACATCATCTATCTGGAGGAATAGGTTTCTTGGACTCATCTTAACTTTAGTTGCACCGATTGAGATGGCGATCGACTTTTATTCAAATCCGATTGCCGTTAGCAACCCTATTTTTCGCAAGAAATAAAAGGTTTGCAAGCGTTGGATGTAATCAGACACGGGGTTTCTCACCCAGGGGCATCGAACTTCGCTATCTTTACATTTTAATATATATTTTTGTAAATTTTTGTGTAACGGCGTCGTAACATTTGACAGCGAGCCGGCTTTATGAGTTGGAAAAAAAAAGAGCTGATGCAACTGTTACCGCCGTTCAACGGTTGTGATTGCTGTGTCCGTCTCTAAATGACCAAGAATTTCTTGATGGTACCCGCCACGTAATTTATCCGTGGGGTCAATCGAAAATCTAAAATCGAAAATCTAAAATCGAATGACTGATTTTTTTAACTGCGGCGACACAAAATCCAGCGCAATTCCATTGGCGGGCGTCCGTTTGCCATCGGAAAGACATCTCGACCGGTGGCCCAACTGGGAAACCAGGGCGTCGGCGGCCAGGCTCCTTCCGGCAGGTGGTGGCGTTCGTACTCAAACACCAATTCGTCGGATATTTGGACTAAGGGCAACCCTTCCATTGCGGTGGCGAGTTCTTGGGGGGTAAATAAAGTAGACCAGGAGAGTTGGGCAACTTGTCGCACCAGGACATCTGGCTGGTAGTCGCCGACGGTTAAAAATGTGCTGAACAGCAAAAGGCCTCCGGGACACAGGGAATCGCACATTTTAGCGAGGAAAAGCCGTACTTGATCGCTGTCTCGAAAATGTGAGATGACTTCGGCGGCAACTGCCAACTGATAGCGGGCGGGTTTCATCCGCATTAAGGGGTCGAGCACATCGCCTTCAGTAACTGTCACGGGAAGGTTTTCGGCTGTTACTGCCGCTTTCAATTGTTCTGCAAAAGCTGGAGTTAGTTCGATCGCATCCACAGAATAGCCCAATCTCGCCAGCGGCAAGGTATTGCGGCCGGTACCAGCCCCCACGTCCAAAATCCGCACTCGATCGGGTGTACCCAATTTAGCAGCCGTCGCCATCAATTTTGCGTCTGGATGAGAGCCGAAAAGCGGAGGTTCTCTGGTGTCTACCCAGCTTTTGTACTGTTCTCCCATTGTTGAGGTAGTAACAATCACTTTGCAGGCTAAACCTGTTTGGGGCGGCTGTACCGATTCGTATTGCAGGATCAGCATCGATGCTGTGGAGGTGCGGTAGCCTTGTTCTAACTTGCTGGCTAAAAGCTTGCTGAGTTCGTCTCTGCGTTCTTCTGGCAGGGGTCTGTCGAGAGTGCGAAATAGCTGTTCGATCGCCTTGAGATAGTGGCTTAGCATTCCCGGTACACAGGGGAAAACTAATTCTCCGCGAGCGATGATGCGAGTATTAATTTTGTAGAGGATAGCTTGCTGGAGAATGTCGGGATTTACTACCAGCGGTAGCTGTTCGGTCTGGTCGATCGTACTTTCGGCGCCCATAAATTCCGCGAAGAAGGAAGAAGGAAGAAGGAAGAAGGAAGAAGGAAGAAGGAAGAAGGAAGCCGTGTACAAGATTTAACGGATTTAA
Source organism: Microcoleus sp. Pol7_A1 (assembly GCF_036701085.1). Lineage (NCBI taxonomy): Bacteria > Bacillati > Cyanobacteriota > Cyanophyceae > Oscillatoriales > Microcoleaceae > Microcoleus > Microcoleus sp. Pol7_A1. Next base: position 53,567 of record NZ_JAUBQD010000007.1, on the reverse strand, counting down.
CCGATGGATTTTGAGGCTTGAGGTTGGAGGTTCGGGGGAAGTCCGTTGAGAGCTGACTGTACAATTTAAAAGTATAAAAAAGCCGATATTAGATTTCTTTGGTTTCGTTGCTGAGTATTTTTAGATTTTAGAAAAGGCGATTTTAGAGCTTTATTTTGCATAAATTTCCAATCTCAAATCTCAAATCGACCAAGCCCAAAACCCGAGTAGCTCTGAAAATCGGAGTTAGTATCAAGATAAGCTGTAGCGCATTTAAATTGTATGTTTCACGGCGAGGTGGAAAAAGCGTCAAATCCTCTCGCCTTCTCCCCTCTCTCCATCCCCTCGTCAGCCATAACAGGCAATTTATATGGGTAGCAAATTAAAGCTGGGCTTAGTTGCTGCCGGTAAAAGTCACTTGCGGGAACCTTGACTGAGCTTCAGTCATCGGGCGCCGTCTGCCTTCCTCTTGCCAGTAGTTAATTACTTCTGTGGCTTGGTTGAGGATTTCGACGCGATCGTTATCAGCAATCCAGTGTTTGGCTTCGAGTTCGTTTTTGAGGTCTTCCCACGCATCTTTGCGAGGCCAGAAAAAGTAGGATGTCAGCGGGCTAGTTCCTTTGCCGACAACTTGGTCAACGGCGAGGGCAACATTCTCTTCTAGCCAGAGAACTTTTAAGATGAACTTGGACAAGCAAACCTCCAGGGTTCCGATCGAACTTGTTAAAAATTTCTACAATCGCTAAGCGTAGCACATTCTGTTCAATAATGAGTCATCAGTGATTAAAAGTTTTGTCTGGGGCTGGGTTTCGTGCCGGAACTTGGCTTGAAACCGATAAAATTTGGGTTTTCACCCGCCCTAGGTACAAGGATGGTTAAGTTGTGAACAAAGTTATTTTAGTCTTCGACATTGACGGTGTGGTGCGGGATGTGTCGGGTTCCTACCGGCGGGCGATCGCGGATGCGGTGGAACATTTCACGGCGGGTGCTTTTCGCCCGAATTCTCTCGATATCGACTCTCTGAAGTCTGAGGGAGTGTGGAATAATGACTGGCAGGCGTCTTTCGAGTTAGTTTGCCGTTATTTTGAGGGGATTGGGCGATCGAGAAACCAACTCGCTCTCAACTATGACGAATTAGTGGCTTTTTTCCAAAATCGCTATCGCGGGGCTGATGAGAAAAATTGGACTGGTTACATTTGTGACGAACCGCTGCTGTTAAGTCCGGCTTACCTGGAAAATTTAACAGTTGGAGGGATTGTGTGGGGCTTTTTTAGCGGCGCGATGCGGGATGAAGCTGCTTATGTTTTGTCAGGGAAACTGAGTTTAAATTCCCCCGTGTTGGTGGCGATGGAAGATGCACCGGGAAAACCCGATCCGGCTGGACTTTTCTCCGCAATTGAACAGTTGGAAAACCTGCACGGTTTAGAAAAAAATTTGCCTGTAATTTACGCAGGAGATACTGTTGCCGATATTTACACGGTTGTGAAGGCGCGGGAAGTGCAACCAAACCGGATTTGGTTGGGGACTGGAATTTTGCCACCTCATGTTTTGGATGATTCTGTGCGGTGCGATGCTTATGCTGCGGCGCTGAAAACTGCCGGTGCAGCAGCGGTTTTCAGGAATGTAGAAGAGTTGACGGCTGCGCGGATTCGAGAATTAGTTAATTGTTAGTTGTCAGTTGTCAGTTGTCAGTTGTTAGTTGTCACTTATCGAAATAACCAATAACCAATAACCAATGACAACCGCCAACTTTCCCTTTGAGATTATTGCAAGTGCAAAAACTTGTCTAAGGCGCTGACTGCAACTGGTGGCCAGCGGCGGTTATTGGCAACCCAATCGATGTCTTTGTAGCGGGGATCGAGGCCGACTGCGGCTACCCAATTGCTCTCTGCTTCGCCGCGCTGTCCTGCTTCCCAAAGACAGGCGCTGAGGGCGGCTCTCATGTCGGCAAATTGGGGGTATCTGCGGACGATGTTTTTCATGTTGCGAATTGCTTCTTTGGTTTGCCCGTTTTGATAAAGTGCGAGGGCGTGGTTGGCGCGGGCAAAGGCGTATTCGGGGGCTAATTCAAAGGCTTTGCTGTAGTCGGCAATTGCTGGTTCCCATTTACCTAAACCGGCTTCGGCGTTGCCTCGGTTGTTGTAGGCGGCTGGATCTTTGGGGTCTAATTCTAACACATGATTGTAGTCGGCGATCGCTTCTTCCCAGCGTCCTAAACCTTCTAAAGCCGTGCCGCGGTTTAGGTAGGGATCGGGGGCATCGGGAGCTAGTTCGATCGCTTTTTCGTAGTCGGAAATAGCTGCTTGCAGCTTGTTTTGGCTGACTCTAGAATTGCCTCGGTTGCTCCAAGCGGCTGCTTGTGAGGGAAATTTGTCAATAATTTGAGTCCAAAAAGTTTCAGCGGCGGGAAATTGACCTTCGTTTGTAGCTTGAAAAGCTTTTTGAACGAGTTCTCCCAATTCCTGTTGGGGCTCGGCGATATCTGTTGGTTGTACTTGTGCGGCAACGGGCGCGATATTTCCCAACCACACTAACCCGGTTACAATTAATACTGTAAAAAATGTGAAAAGTGAGCGAATCATCGTTGTTGGTAGTTTAAACTTTACTAAACATATTATTAACCGAATTTGCGGGCGTTGGTTAGAAGATGTTTGAAAAGTTTCGGCGACTTAAGTCGCAGCTACACAGACAAAACCTGCCTCCGCAGGTTCTAAAACCCTGGATTTTCTTTAGTCCGCGCAGGCGGACTTTGGTTGTGTAGTTGCGGTTTTAACCGCCAGTTTGTGTAGTCGCAACTAAGGATAATTTGGTGAAAAAACGGTTGCTAATTTTGGGCGGGACGGGGGATGCTGCTGAACTGGCGGCAAGAGCGTCTCAAATCGCTGAAATAGAGGTGGTATCTTCGCTAGCAGGACGCACTCAGCAACCTTTTACCCCAAAAACGGGTACGGTGCGAATTGGAGGGTTTGGTGGGGCGGCTGGGCTAGCCGAGTTTTTGCTCGATCGCCCGATCGACTTGTTAATTGATGCTACTCATCCGTTTGCGGCTCAGATTTCTGCCAATGCTGCTGTTGCTGCTGCTGAATGTAATGTGCCCTATTTGATGCTGGTGCGTCCAGCTTGGGAGATGGTGGAGGGCGATCGCTGGATTGAAGTTGCCAGCCACTCGGAGGCTGCAAAGGCTTTATTAGGGCAGTCTCAGAGGGTGTTTCTCACAATTGGCAGGCAGGAATTGGCTGCGTTTGCGGGTTTGGATGCTATTTGGTTTTTGATGCGGGCGATCGATCCTCCTGCACTAAATACTCCTGTTCCTAACGGTAAATTGTTATTAGCAAGGGGGCCTTTTACATTGGAAGACGAACGGCAATTGCTGTTAGAATATCAGATTGATACAATTGTTAGTAAAAACAGCGGGGGCGGTGCTACTTATGCTAAAATTGCTGCGGCTAGGGAACTTGGAATTCCGGTTGTAATGGTGCAGCGGCCGCAGATTCCCCATGTTGAGCAGGTTGATAATGTTGAACGAGCGATCGCTTGGCTAATTCAGCAGTTATTAGTTATTAGTTATTAAGTTAAATCCTTTTCGCGATCGGAATGTGCCAGCGCGCCTCAACTGAGCTTGTAGCAGCCAGACTGCAAGAATTGCTCTCCCCTTAGTCTACAACCACCTATACTAATATAGCAATCCTAAATCATTTGTGAATTTCTTACTCCCTCCCCTTAGCAAGGGGAGGGTTGGGGTGGGGTAAAAAATTTACGACTCATTTAGGATTGCTATATCAGCAGTTGGGGTTAAGGTCGCGGATTTGACGGGGTGACAACCCCTCTGTCTGTGTGAGAGCGATCGATTTAAACTCTTCTCAGTGCAAGGCTTTCCGGTTTTTTGTCGCGCCGTCAGGAGAATTACTCTAATAACCATACCAAATAAGGAGACTCAAATATATGCAATACAAAAACGGTATGCCAATTGCCATTATTGGCGCGGGGATATCAGGCATTACGACAGCCCATATTCTCAAGAAAAATGGTTTCCAAGCAGTTGTTTTCGAGAAATCCGAAAAGCTTGGCGGAGTATGGGCACTTGCATACCCAAACGTACACCTGCAAAATATCAGGGAACAGTATCATTTATCTGATTTTCCCTGGCCATTCACGCCTGATTTACATCCCACCGGAGAACAAATCCTGAATTATTTGGAACAAGCGGTCAACCATTTAAAGCTTGATGTGCGGTTAAATCATGAAGTTATCGAACTCAAAGAAACAGAAGATGGCTGGCTATTAAAATATAAAAACCAGGATGGCGTTCGCGAAGAATTATTTGGATACGTCGTTATGTCAGTTGGGCAATATACAGAAGGAAAGTATCAACCTGAATTTCCAGGTATCGAAGATTTCGGCGGGAAAATCATCACTGAACGGGATGTGCACGCGCTTGATATATTCGACAATCAACGAGTTGTAATCGTTGGCTTCGGAAAAAGTGCTTTGGACATGGCGACTTTCGCAGCCAAACAAGGCGCGCAAGTAAATCATGTATTTCGTACACCGCGCTGGCTTATCCCAGAATGGATTTTGGGCGTACATTTTACCTACCCATTATTCAGCCGTTTTGGAACAGTGATGATGACAAGTTGGGCACATCCAACCGCCATTGAACGTTTCCTGCACAATCGCCTTGGCTTCATTGTTTCAGCTTTTTGGGATTTGATTGCATCCATCTTCCGCTTTCAAGTTGAGCGAAATGTTTCTGGAAAAGGCCAAGCCGCCCAGAGTCGCATCAAAGCTGTACAACCAGACCACAAACTATTGCCTGATTTACGTTCAGCCACAGCGGTTGCGCCTGAAGATTACTATCCGTTTATTGCAGAAGGAAAAATCTCGCCCCACCGTGCAGAATTATCTGGTTTTTCGCCAGAAGCAGTAAAGTTGAAAAATGGTTGCGAGATTCCATGCGATTTAGTCATTCTATCTTTGGGTTCGCAAGCGCCAATTTTTCCATTTTTGCCTGATAAATATCGAAAAATCTTGGAAACCGAACCCGATGGCGTGCAGTTATATCGCCACTTGCTTCATCCTCGCATTCCTGGCATTGCCTTTGCCGGGTTCAATCATGGATATATGCACGTGCCTGCTGTCGAAATTGCCGCACAATGGCTGTGTGCTTACTTGCGTGGTGAACTTGAGTTACCTTCCAGCGAAAATATGGAAAAAAGTATTGAATGTATCCGCCAGTGGAAACGCGCAAATATTCAATTTGAACCTTCGCGATCCTGTGCAGTCAACACTCGCTTTCAACAATATATTGACATCATGCTTAAAGATATGGGTGTTTCTCCTTATCGAAAATTGCCTAACATTTTCGCTGAGATATTCGGCAGATATCAACCATCAGATTATCTTGGCGTATGGGAAGAATATAATCACAAAAAGAAAAGTCGCTCTGCTCCACTACACCCTCTTCCGTTGGATACATGATTACTTCCCTAGCTTAAACTGTTACCTTAGCAATGGGCACTGCCTGGGGATACAAATCGCTCGGCTCTGCCTCCACTTCCAATCACCAATGCCCAATTCCCAATTCTCAATGCCAAATTACTTTGATTTTTTCTGACTATTCAAAGAGTTAAGATGATTGTTCATTTTTTGCAGGTATGTTTTTAAAACAGGATACTGTGAAGTTGCTAGCAGTGTATCTTTTTTCTGGCTGACAGTTGTTTCTAATGGCAAAACGCGATAGTTCGTTTTATTGTTCTGAGTATAGCGGTGTACCCAAGTCGGAATGGTTTTGATGCTGGTAATTTCTGTAGTTTTTTCGGGAAAGGTTTTGCGAATATTTACTTGCAAAATTACGCCTAGGTCTGTATAATTTTTATTCTGACCGGAAATGAAGTTTCCCATTGAATAAATTGCTACAGCTTTGCGGGTTTTGCCATTCTTCCCGGGGAAGTTAAAAATTTTGTAAGGTTGGACGACGTGGGGATGGCTGCCGAGAATGATGTCTGCACCAGCTTTTAATAGGTTTTGAACTAATTGTTTTTGTGGCGGGTTTGGCTGTCGCTCATATTCATTGCCAAAATGCAGGGAAATTGCGATAATATCTGCTCCTTTTTTTCGGGCTTTAGCAATGTCTTTGACTATCTTTTTTTCGTCTATTAGGGAAACTAAATAATCTTTGCCTTTGGGTATGGGAATGCCGTTTGTGCCGTAGGTGTAGGCTAGCATGGCTAGTGAAATGTTGTTTTTGGTGCTGATTAAAGTGCGATCGCCCGCCGCTTTCGATTCGGCTGTTCCTGTGGAAGCAATTTTACGATCGCTCAGATTGGCGATCGTCCTAATTACGCCTTTTTCTCCACGGTCTAAAGCATGATTGTTCGCGGTTGTCAAGATATTAAATCCGGCTTTTTTAGCCGCATCCGCTAATTGAGCCGGTGCGTTAAATAGCGGATATCCCGTATATCCGCCCGCATCTTCGCCCGCTAAAGGTGTTTCGAGATTTCCGATGACCCAATCGCCTGTTGATAGGATACTTTTAACTGGTGCGAAGAAAGTGTCAAAATTGTATGTTTTCTTTTTGGCGTCGTAGCCCGATCGCGTTTGGGTACTGTGCATCATGATGTCGCCGACAGCAATTAGTTTTGCTTCTTCGATCTCAGACTTTGGTTTGGCGGGAACAGGGGCTGCAATCGGCGATCGACTTTCTGTAGGCTGTGTGTTGGTTTGTGGCGTTTGAATATTGCAGCCTGCGATCGAAAGCATGGCAATTACCGAAAGCAACCGACTAAAATTCATGATTTTTGAGAGTGATTTTTCGGCTTATATGGTATCATAACTAAATTAGTTACGGCTAAATAGATGAAAAAAAACTATCTAATTATTGCCTTTATTGTTTTTGTATTAATTACAAGTTTTGGTCTTTTAACTTACGCTCAAACTTCGGGCGATAAACCTTTTGAATTTGCCTTGATTGGCGATTTGCCCTACAGTGCGGAACAGGAAGCAAAATTTCCGAGTTTGATTGCAGATATCAATAGATCGCCCGCAGCGTTTGTCGTCCACGACGGCGACATTAAAAACGGTTCTAGTGTCTGCGATGATGCAACTTTTCTCAGCCGCAAGCAGTTATTTGACAATTTTGAGATACCGTTTATTCTAGTTTATGGTGACAATGAATGGACGGATTGTCACCGTTCAAATAACGGCAGTTACGATCCAGTAGAAAGACTTGCTAAACTGCGGGAAATATTTAGCAACGGTAATCAAAGTTTGGGAAAGCGCACCTTAACTCTCACCCGTCAAAGCGAAAACCCGCAGTTTGCTAAATACCGCGAAAATGTCCGCTGGATTTATCATGGCATTGTATTTTTTGCGATTAATATGCCGGGAAGCCACAACAATTTTGGCCGCACTCCCGAAGCAGATGCAGAATATGCCGATCGCAATTCAGCTAACTTAGCCTGGATCAAAGAATGTTTTGCTTTAGCCAAACGCAGCAAGAGCAAAGGAATTGTGTTAGTTGCACAGGCAAATCCGGGATTTGAACTCGATCCGACGGACAAAAGAAGAAGCGGCTACAACGATTTTATCGCAACTCTGGAAACAGAAACAGGCAATTTCCCAGGGCAAGTTGTATTCGTCCACGGCGATACTCACTATTTCCGCATCGATAAACCTTTACCCTATTTTACCGATGAGACTCAACTACCGAGAATGAAAAATTTTACTAGAGTTGAAACTTTTGGTTCTCCCAACGTGCATTGGTTGCGGGCTTTTTATGACCCTACAAATCCTAATTTGTTTGAATTTAAACAGCAGATTGTTCCGTAAAATTAGGCGAGGTAACACAATTTTTATGCAAGATAAATATTTTTTGGGCTTACACTGAATATAGGTAGAATTGAGGAATTTATTTATGACAATCGCCACTGGGCATCTTACCCTAGAAGAATTTCTGAAACGGCCAGAAACTAAACCTGCTAGCGAATACATTAAGGGGGAGATTATCCAAAAACCTCTGCCGAAAATAAAGCACAGCCGATTGCAATCAAAAGCCTGTAATGAAATTAATCAGGTGACGGAAACTCCAAAGATAGCTTATGCTTTTCCAGAGTTACGGTGTACCTTTGACGGTCGCTCAATTGTTCCAGATATTGCGGTACTATTGTGGGAACAGATTCAATTTGATGACAGTGGCGAACCGTTGGGTGATGTGCTAATTGCACCGTATTGGGCGATCGAAATCCTGTCGCCAGAGCAAAGCTCAAATCGCGTAACTAGAAAAATTATTCACTGTCTTCAACATAATTGTCAGTTGGGGTGGCTAATCGATCCAGACGATCGATCAATTTTAGCATTTTTGCCCAACCAACAACCTCAATTCTGCGAAGGTAGCGATGTCCTTCCTGTACCCGAAATGATTCCCCTTAATATCACCGCCGAACAGGTGTTTAGTTGGTTGAGAATGCAAGAATGAATCAGGGCGATCGTCTTTTTTGTACCAATTTTAAAACTCTACCAGTTGGGTTTGTAGTGAGGATTTTAATCTTCATCTAAAATCAGGAATGAAGTCCTTATTACAAACCAAATCCCCTATTGCCGCCACCTGTCAAATTGGTCTTCGGAACAGCCATTAATAAATTGATTGTTCACCCAACCGTCAAGGATTGTAAAAGTTTCATTAGGAGGATTTCCTGAAGATCTGGCCGCAATTTTCACCCAATTACCTTGTCTGCTGACAGCCCTAACTCCGTCTCCTCTTTTGAGTTTAGCTACAACCGGGTACTTATTGCCTGGGCCTTTGCGAATGTTAACAGCGCCACCTTCACCTGTAATAAACGAGCAATGAGTTTGCTTTTTTAAAGCTTCTGCTTTTGCGGGAGCGAGGCTTTGCTGCTTGCCGAAAACCGGAAAGCTGTAAAGTGAGAAGCTAAAACTTGCAACGACGGCTGCAATAAAAAAGGCTTTTGATTGAGTAAAAATTAGCATTATTTCATTTCCTTGGATTGACCGAACTGAAGTCCTGACTGTGATTTTTTTGAGAAGGACTTCAGCCCTTACTACTAACTGTTATTTGACAGAGGCAAACCATTCGGTAACACCTTGAGCGATCGCCTCGGCTAACTTCTTCTGTTCTGTCGGATTCACAATCCATTCAAACTCTTCGGGATTAATCATAAATCCCAATTCCATTAAAACAGATGGAGCAACGGCAGGACGAGTCATTGCTAAGTTGTTCCAGAATACACCATAGCTCGGACGGTTCAACTTGGCAACTAAATAATTGTGCAAAAACATTGCCAAACTGTGCGCTTGCGGGTGAAACCAGAAAGCGCCGACGCCTTTAGTCTTAATGGCATCGCCGTTATCCGGCAAAGCATTGTAGTGAATTGAAATTGCGATCGCAGGTTCTTCTTTTTGAATCATTTCCACCCTCGGCGGCAAATCCAAATCGACATCTTCTACCCGCGTCATGAGCACATTCGCGCCCCGATTTACCAATTCCTGTTGCACCAATTTCGACACTGTTAAAGCTACTGTTTTTTCCCTAATTCCCACTGGACTCACCGCACCTCCATCCTCCGGCCCGCCGTGTCCCGGATCGATGAGAATCTTAATTCCCGATAAGGGTTTTGCTTGCGAATTCGGCATCATGCTTGTATTCGCCGGCGGGTGTTTTAAAGACAGCACTAAAGTTGTGCCGTCGTATCTCAGCTTATAGCCCCACTGCTGGGCAGATTTGAGATTAAAAGTGTATTGTACTTGCAGCGGCGAGATTTGTTGCCACACCAAACGTGAAATTACCGGGTCATCAGAGACGCGAATAATGTCAGTTTGAGCGGTGGTATTGTATAGCGTTAAAGTAAAAGTGCCTTCTCCTTCCTGCACAGTGACTGGGACTGGTGTTTCTAAGGGGAATAAGACTTCTGTCCAGCCGGAAACTTGACGCGAGCTGGCGCTGCGAATAATCGATCGCGGCGGCACTGAATCCTGGACAATTCGCACTTCCGCTGCTTTAATCCAAGCACCGTAATCGAGTCTGAGCCATTCTCCCTCGCGCCCGATAATTGTTGCTCGCGTTCCCTTCGGCAGTGGTGTCATCCGAGAAAAATCTGTACTCGCTCCGGTTCTGGCGACACCAGGATCTGCTGTTACTTCGGCTATTTCTAAGTCAGCCGGAGAAAGAATAGAAATCTTGCCAGTACCCTGTTGGCTGATAGTTCGATCGTTCATTGTTAGCTCAAACGATGGCACGCCTAAATCAACTGTTTCTCCCTTAGATGAGAGGGCGTTCTCAGGGGTTTTACCGCAGCCTTGATACTGTTCGCTGCCGCCTTTTTTAATCGGGGAGTTTTCACCTAACAGTACAGATTTGTTGTCGGGTAGTTCGACTTGCGATCGCGCTTTTAAAGGAATAGTAATGCCCGCCAATTTTACCGAAACTTGAGCATTCGCTGGTGCGATCGCCCCAAAGCAAATATATTCCCCCGGCAAACTCGCCACATCGACTTTCGGCGTCAGGGAATCTTTAGCAAAAGCCAATCCTACAGGGGCTTCCGGCTGATTCGACTGGCGCGTCACCTTAATTTTGACTTCCTGATTTTCGTAACGCAAGGTAAAGAGATTTTCGCCGAGTTGCAGCGGAAAAGTCGGGGCGAAATGCCCGGATGCGGTGCGCGAAATTTGGTTGCCATTTACTAACACTTGTCCCGGTGCGGGCGCTGTACCGATTAAAAAGATGCGATCTGATGTAGTTTTGTGGTTGGCGGGAGGATAAGCGAGAAACAAAGGTTGAGCGGCGACAGCTACAGAGGCGATCGCCACGATCATCCCAAACACAACTAATCCTAAAAATTTTCTCATTCTAAATCGCAACTAATTGAGAGTCTGTTGATTATTTATACTAGAACTTTCCCTAAGAAACCGGATTTCTGAGGATTAGTCCTAAGTCTTATTTACTAGACAGAACCCATTTTATCAGGTTTGTAGTTGCAATTGAGCGAGCTGCCACATAAATCCCCGCGTCAAACCATTAAGTTTTAATTAATTCCGAGGTCGTTCTCCACAGTTGCTCCAACCGATTCGCCGGCATCGTCAAATACAAAACATCCCCCGTACTCAAACAAAAATTCAGTAAATCCCAGCCGTGAATAGTTTGACAATTAGTTTCCACATACAGAGGCACAAAATCAGCAGACTTAGCGGCATCTTGAATGCGGTGACCGCAGAAAGGATGTTTTGGGGTAATCAATGTGCCCAAGCAAACCCATAGACTGTCAGCCGTCACTCCGTTCCCTAAAATTCTGCCTCCAATCGCCGCCGCTGCGAAAGCTGGGGCAGCCAATTCCGTCGGGTTCAAAACTCCTTCAAACTCAAAAACTTGCTGCACCATCAAAGCAAAATGTTGGTCTTGATTGCGGACAATAACTGATAGTTTGGGCGCCAATCCTTTAGCGCTCAAGGCAATTTCGACATTAGACATATCGCTGCTAGTAACAGCTAAAAGTGCTGCCGCTTCCTTAACATTAGCAGCTTCCAGAGTTGCGGCCAAACTGGCACTTCCCTGAATTACCGGAATTTTCATTGAGCGAGCCGTGCTCAGAAATCGGCTGTTCGGATCTTGCTCGATCGCCACAATATCGTAACCGTTAGTGTACAGTTCTTTAGCAATTTGGATACCCATTCCTCCGAGTCCGCAGATAATGTAATGATTGCGCTGCGGCACTCGCGCCACATCCCAATATTCGGTAAAGCGAGTTCCCAATACATAATCGTTGAGCAGCGCGTAGCAGATGCCGACGATGCCGGCTCCCACTAACATCATGACAATTGTAAATAGTTTAATGCTTTCGGGAGCTTGTTCGGCTACTTTTTCATGGCCTCCGGCTCCGGTAATCATCCCTACTGAAAAATAGAGAGAATCGACAATTGAGATATTATCGTCAACACAAATATAGGTAGCAGTAGCAACGGCGATCATTGACAGCAGTGTCAGTACAACAATTACTGCTGCTTGGCTGTGCTGCTGAAAGCGGCGCAGGCTAGTTAATGTTTTGAGCAGTTTTTGAGTTAAAGTTTTTTGGGGACTGTGGATAGTCGGCTGAGTGGCAACAATTAGCCGATCGCCCTGCTGACACGGCCGATCGGCAAGCACCGCCGATACTAAATCAGTTTTGTTAGCAGCCGGGAGATAATAAATCAACATTCGCGATCGATCCTCCCATAAATCGCTCAGTTTGCGATTTTTCCAAGGATGTGTTTCATCGATATATTCTTCGTGAATCGGCCAAGTGCGATCGAACAAACGCAACTGTCCGATCGCCTGATTTCCCAGAGCCGCAAAGGCAAAAACCGGAGCCGCCAATGATGAAACGCTCATGGAAGTGTGATCGGGCAAAGTGTGGTCAATTCTGTCGCCCAAGCTAGTATTGAACAATCTGTTGATGATGCGAATCTGAGGATTGAGAATCCTCGCCTGCATCAAAATTGCCAAATTCACAGCATCATCGTCTGCTGCAATTACTAAAGTGTGAGCATTTTGAATGCCAGCCGCCAACAAGGTAGAAGCTGCTTGCAAATTGCCGACAACCACATCAGAAGTTTCGCCGCGAATTGGGCGATCGCTAATACCAACAACAATAGCTCCTTGCTGTCTCAACAAACAAAAAATCTTGTGTCCCGTGTGGCCCAACCCGCAAACAATGATTCGAGGTTTCATAAAAATTTATTTGCCAGCCAATTTCGGAGCTGTGCTTTGTAGTTTTACTTACCATTGTTGACTTTCCTGGCTTTGCAGAATGTAGCTAAAAAGACTATCTAGGAAACTTGTGCCGCCGTGGCCTGGAAGTTTTGAAACAACGACATGGGACTGCCGTCTCCCTAAAGCCGCGTTCCCAAGTTTTGAAACAAGGACACAGCAGTGCCCTGTACCTACAGATATGAGGTGCAATAACCTAATATTAATCTTTGAAAAATATCCGGGTGCGACAGCCAACCCGCAGAATGTGAATAGGCAGGGACAGGACACTGCCCTGTCCCTACAACTATGACTTCCTACATAAATTTAGCTGCCTTAGCGGCAGGAGTTATTATGAAATTGACTGCACCCTTATTAGCATCCGCTTTAGCTTTCGTCGGTACTGTCGCCTTTGCAAGCCAAGTACAAGCAGCTCCAGCCAGCAACTCTTTGAATAGCACTAGAACAACATTTCAGTGCGTTACGTCCGGTCGGAATTTTGTGACAATTGCGCGGCGGGGAAATGTCACGACCGATCCAATGATTCTGTGGAAATCTACCGAGTTCGGCCGCGAATATACACCTTGGCAGCGCTGTCAAATTGTTTCCAATAGACTGACCAAAGCTGTTGCCCAGAATGGCGGGAGATTGAGCAACTTGCAGTTAACAACAGGAATTGTTAATAACTTGCCAGTAGTTTGTTACGTGAACGGACGGGGGCGCTGCAACTCTCAAAATCTGCTGTTCACCCTAGACAAGCGCAATGCTAAAAATCCCGGTGATGCTTTAACGAGATTGATTAATTTTGCCCAAGACGGCGGTGGGCCAGTTACAACGTTCAGAACCGGAGGTCAATCGTCTGCACCGCAGTTTGTTCCGTTTGGAGATATGGTCGATCGAGCTTTTAATTCTCCAAACAATAAACCGTCAGTTCCTGTAGGGAAACCGCAGGGCGATCGAGGTATTTAATCTCGAATTCTACTCGTTACCAGGCAGAGCCTGGTAACACCGATCCGGAGGCTCTGCCTCCAATTTTCATGGAAGCTGCCGAGGCAGAGCCTCTGGATATCGGTTCCCAGGCAGAGCCTAGGAACCAGTTAAATTTTGAAACTATTGTGGGGTGGGCTAGAAGCCCACCCCTAAATATTTATATTAAAAACACTACACTGTCACCCCTTCAATCCTCTCATCTGTTAACTCATACAACTCTCGCAACTGCTGTAACTTATCCCCATCCGGCTGCCAGAAACCACGCCCGTTAGCCTCCAACATTCGCCCTACAATATTGCGAAAAGCTTCAGGATTTGCCTCTCGCAACTTCTGCGCCATATCTTCATCCAAAGCATAAGTATCAGCCGCCTGATCGTAAACCCAACCATCAGTAAAATCAGCCGTTCCGCCCCAACCAATTAACGCCGTCATGCGCTGCGAAATTTCATAAGCGCCGCCAGAACCTTGATTTGCCATCGCGTTAGCCCACTTAGGATTTAGCAACTTAGTTCGATATTCCAAGCGCAGCAAATCTTCTAAATTGCGCGGAGTGGTATCCTGAGAAAAACTTTCTACAAAACTCGTGTTAACCTTTTTGCCGCGCTGCTTTTCTGCGGCTTTCTTCAAACCGCCAGTATTCGCATAATACTCTTGAATATCAGTCAAACCGTATTCCACAGAATCAATTTCTTGAATTATGCGATCGCACCCTTGCAACAACTGAGTCAAAACCTCCGGCCTCGCCTCCCCCTTATCCTTTCTCCCGTAACTAAAAACATTGCGACTTTCCCAAGTTTTCCCCAACTCATCCCCCGATTCCCAACTACCATCAACAACCCTATCGTTAACCAAAGAACCAAAATCCCCAGCCGGATTAGAAAACAATCTTGCGGAATAATTATGCACACCTTTTGCCTGCAAAATTAAAGCGTGTTTGCGAATAAAATTATCCGATTCCGGTTCATCAGCCTCCGCCGCCCGCACGAACAAATCATCCAACAATTCAATAATATTCACAAAGCTATCTCGGAAAATCCCCGAAAGATTTCCCAACACATCAATCCGGGGATGACCGACATCAGCTAACGGTTTTAACTCATAGCGAACAATGCGGCCAGTACCTTCTTTTAGAGGTTCAGCCCCCACCAATTCTAGCAGAATTCCAATAGATTCGCCCCGCGTTTTAATCGCATCCAAACCCCACAACATCACCGCCACAGTCTCAGGATAATTTCCCTGTTCCTTAAGGTGCTTCTCAATAATTTTCCGAGCAATTTCGCGGCCCCTTTCATAAGCAGCAGGAGAAGGCATCCGATAAGGGTCTAAAGCATGAATATTTCGACCAGTTGGCAACACCCCAGCCCCATCCCGTAACAAATCCCCACCTGGTGCCGGCAGAATATATTCCCCATTCAAACCCCGCAAAAGATTAGTCAACTCATCCGTCGTTTGCAACAACAAATCCCGCACCAAAAAACCCTCCTCAAAAACCTCACCAAACCCCTCTTGTGGCACAGGCATCTTGCCTGTGCTTGTTTGCGAAACAATTGCTTTTACCTGTTCCTGTGACAACCTATCCCCAAAATAAGCCTCAAGATAAGAGGTCATTTCCTCAGAATTAGGCGGTTCCCCGAGAACGTGCAAACCAGAAGAAAACAAGCGAGATTCCACCACCTGCAAATACTCGTACAGCTTCACCAAATAGCGGTTAAAAGCATCAGCACTGAACATTCCCACATTCTCAAAACTAAAAGCAATCCCCAATTTTTGAGCATCCTCAAACGGACAGTCTGCCTCCAAACCGCTATCTAAAATCTTCTGGCAAATCGTCTCTTTCAGCACATAATTCTTTGCCGTATCTTCCCGATACTCCGCAATCAAATCCCGCAAAGCCATCAATTCCTTGTACAAGCCCGCGCGGCCGTAGGGCGGCACGTTGTGAGAAATTAAAACACCGTAACCGCGGCGTTTCGCTAACATCGATTCCGACGGATTGTTAGCGGCGTAGATATAAAGATTCGGCAAACTTCCCAACAGAATATCCGACCAAGAATAGCCAGTATTTCCCAGAGGAGATCCCGGCAACCATTCCACAGTGCCGTGCATTCCGAAGTGAACCACAGCATCAGCTTGATAATCATTTTGCAGCCACTTGTAAAAAGCAGCGTATTGAGGGTGAGGCGTCAAATCGCGATCGAACATTAAGCGCATCGGATCGCCCGAAATTCCCAGCGGCGGCTGCAAACCTATCCAAACATTCCCCAGTTGAATGCCACCAATTTGGAATTCGTCGCCGTCTGTCTTAATGCCCGTACCAGTTAAAGATTTCCACTGTTTTTCGATACGACTTGTTAACAGATATCCCAGCCATTTTTCTAAAGTTTTGACATTAACAGTCTCTTTTGTGGTACGGGCATCTTGCCTGTCACAAGTAGCTTCATCCGCCTCTTTCACCATGCGAATTAACTCCTCACCGTCAGCCGGAATTTCTCCAACTGTATAACCTGCTGCTTGAAGTTTGTGCAGGAAATTTAGCAGCGATTTCGGTACATTTAATAAAGCAGCCGTACCCGCGGCACCGTAACCAGGAGGAAACCCGTAGAGAATAATCGCAATTTTCCTTTCAGATGGCGGAGTTCGACCTAGTTTCACCCAATTGTTAATTCTACTTGTCAGGCGTTTCACGCGATCGGGCACCAGATAAATATCCTCACCCACCAAACCGCCCAGGGGAACAGGATCGATCGCGCCATCCAACTCAGGCAAAGCATACAATACCACACTTTGCAAACCCCCAATCCCCTGACGAGTCCAAGAATGGATATCCTGAATCAGCAGAGGTGCGGACACAAAATAAGGTACATTTTTAGCAGTTAAAATCCGCTTAGCAACTTCCACCTGCCTTCCACCCTCCATCGAACCAGCAGGCCCGCCAACCAAAGGAAAGCCAATAGTAGAAACAATAGCGTCTACTTCCACAGCATCTTTAGAAAGCGAAAGAGTTTCAATATTGCCTTGTTTTCGGCGCGCAGTTTCACCAGCAGTCGTCATCCAATCCCGCACCGCCACATGGCCTTCAACACCATTGATAAAAATCGGCAAAGGTACAATTCCCGCATCTTCAAAATAGCGAATTAATTGAGGAATATAAGGCTGCTTGGTGATAACGTGCTTGCGGTAAAGCAAGATGCCCACAACAGGGGATTTTACTAGATCTGAATTTGGGAACCAATTGGTTCCAAATTTTGTGGAAGTGGCATCTTTTCCGTTAGAAACTCGGTCAGAATTTTCAGACCAATTCGTCTCAAATTTTGTGGAACGGGCATCTTGCCCGTCATAACCATTTCTATCAAGATGTCTAGCTTCTTTTGTGGAACGGGCATCTTGCCCGCCCCTAGCATTTTGATGAGTCAGATACCAATCCAAATATTGCCGGGGCGATTCAAAATAACCGTTATAATCGGGATGCAATAAACCCATATTGGGAGTTTCCACAGGCGGCGGAATTTCTGCAACCTTCAGCCCCAAATACTTTTCGGCAATAATCCAAAACATCGACACAACATTATCCGCACCGCCCGCATTCCAGTAACCGTAAATAATCAGCCAGTTCCGCAAATCTTGCACTTTTTGCACTGGCACGTATTTCAATAACTTAGGCCCAACCTTCAAAAAACTGATGTAACCAGCCAGCTTATCTTCTTCTCGCCCGTTGCTGAACTTATCCAGAATAAACTTAACAGGTTTCGGCATTCCCTTCGGCTTGTCGCCAATTTTAAAAGCGCCGATTTGAGTAAGACTCATCAATTCCAAAGCCGACTCAAAAACCAAGCGAATCGGAATATGTTGCACCCTTTCCCGCAGCCACATTACCGCATCGTAATCAAACAGCAAACTTCCGAAAAAAACATCAGCATTCAAGAGGGCAGCCGCTACAGCGTCCGGTTCGTCTGCGAGGGCGCGATCGCTAAAAACCCGCACTTCCAATCCCTGACACCCAGAAACAGCCAACTCGGCAGCTTTGCGGTACAAATCAGCATTAAAAGATTCAAACCCTGCAATTAAAACAATGCGTTTCACAGCCCTACCTCGAAATATTTGCTTCTTTTAATGATAGACTAATTGCAGAAAATCACAGGCAAGATGCCTGTGCCACTAATAAAACATAAAAACTACTTGCTTCACTTCTTGTTCTTCCTTCGCGCCTTCGCGGTTCATCAAATATGTCTTATTAATGTAAGAACCGATTAAAATAATCAAACCAATCCAAACACAGCCATATTTACAACAGTGAATCGAATTCCTCCCGCAATAGTTATCTTAGGTCAAAACAGCCTGCCGATCGCCAAAAAAATCTCCGCACATTTCCCCGGTTCCCAGATTTACGGTTTAATCGATCGCACGAACGACACAGACATCAACTTTAGCAACTTCGGCGAAACATTGCGGGAATTGTTTGCAACAGAAACCCCAATTATCGCCATCTGCGCCGCCGGAATAATCATCCGTACCCTCGCCCCGCTGCTGTCAGACAAACGCGCCGAACCGCCAGTTTTAGCCGTCGCAGAAGACGGAAGCGCCGTAGTACCGCTGCTGGGCGGTTTGCACGGCGTTAATCATTTGGCCAGAGAGATTGCAGCAGTCCTCGGCGTGCAGCCTGCAATTACCACAACCGGAGATATCCGCTTTCGCACCGCGCTGCTAAGTCCTCCCCAAGGCTATTATTTGGCGAATCCAGAGGACGCGAAGACTTTTATTTCAAATTTGCTCGCCGGGGCAAAAGTACGCCTAGAAGGTGCTGCAAGCTGGCTTTCCGAGAGCAATTTGCCGATCGCCCCCGATGCCCGATCGACCATCCGCGTCACCGAAAAAGCAGTTTTGCCTGCGCCAGATTGTTTGGTTTACCATCCGAAAATTGCGGCAGTTGCCCTCGCGAACCTATCGAATATTCAGCCAGAAATAGCCGTGTCTTGCGTGCGGGAATTACTGGCAAAAACAAATTTAGCTGCCGCTGCAATTGCTGGATTTTTTGCCTTAAAAGATGAGATGGGAAATCCGGCACTTGAGGCGATTGCACATTTTTTTAAAGTCCCCGTCCGTTTTTTCAATCAATCGCAACTTGTCGAATTAAACTCTATTGAATTCATCGAAAATCAGGCCGCACAAATTGCCCTGACAGCAGCCGGTGCAAACAGTCAGTTAATCGAATACGATCGCACTTTAGCCCTGAATTGCGCGATCGCCCTAGCCGCCCAACCCTTTGATGCTAGGGCGATCGGAATTAGCCGCGGCAAACTGGCGATCGTCGGTACCGGTCCCGGCGGCGCGTCCTGGATGTCGCCGGAAGTTAAAGAAATCCTGCGCGAAGCCACGGATTGGGTGGGTTACAAGTTCTATATCGACTTAGCCGGAACCCTGCGGGAAGGGCAAAAGCGGCACGATTCCGACAACCGCGAAGAGATCGATCGCGCGCGTTTTGCCCTAGATTTAGCAGCATCGGGAAAATCTGTCGCCGTGGTTTCGTCGGGAGATCCGGGGATTTTTGCGATGGCGGCGGCGGTGTTTGAGGCGATCGACTTTGATGCCAAACCCGAATGGCAGGGCATCGATATTCGGGTAGCACCGGGCATTTCAGCCATGCAGGCGGCCGCTGCTGCGATCGGAGCACCCCTCGGACACGATTTTTGCGTGATTTCGCTTTCGGATATTCTCAAGCCTTGGGAGGTCATTGAACAGAGGATTTCCGCCGCTGCGATCGCAGATTTCGCGATCGCATTTTACAATCCGATCTCGAAACAGCGGATTTGGCAACTCTCCAGGGCGATCGAGATTTTGTTGCAAATTCGCGATCCTAAAACCCCCGTCGTACTGGGGCGAAACCTCGGTCGGCCCGGCCAATCTGTGCGGGTTTGCACCCTCGGCGAATTCCAGCCGCAAGACGCCGACATGAGAACTTTAGTTATTGTCGGTTCGAGTCAGACTCGGATTATTCCCCGCAAATATGGAGATGTTTGGGTTTACACGCCGCGCAGGTACGAAAAATAAGTAAAGCAGCAAAAACTTGGGAAATAAGCAATTGACTCAAAGCTAATTGACTTTGACAAGGAAATATTTTGCTCTCGCTGGGCGGAGTCTAGGTTAACAAATGGCGGCGAATCACTCGATCGGTCTCTTATTTCATCTCATGGTTTTCACTCTCGATTAATCAGCGATCGCCTTTGATTACAGCAATCCTTGATACTGAGGGATCTCGGCTTCCTGAAGCCGAGTTTTTCTGGCAGACATCGATCTAATTTAGATATCTACTCTACCGTAGTAAGGATTTTAGCTTCATCTTCGGATAGATATAATTTAGTCCTCTGGAAATAAAACATTTTTCTATAACAACAATAAAATTAAAGGCGATCCATGTCTGCTAAATTCCTTAATCTTACAGTAATCTTACGGTAACAAAAGCGCCCTTTCACCAGAATGAGTCTTCTATGTCTGTAGATATACGGGAAAAAGATTTTTATTGATAACATACATTTAACCAAAGGTTAAGAGAACGGTTAAGAGAACATGAAATTCCAAATTCCTCTAAATCCAGGAGCTGTAACCCAGTTGCTGCTTCGAGTGGTGGTCTGTCTAGCTGTACTATCTTTCTTAAGTCAGATGACTTTGTATTTCTTGCCGGATTACCCGTCTAGAGATTTCTTGGCAAACGGATTCAACGTTGATTACGAGGGGAACATTCCAACCTTCTACTCATTTTTGGCATTGCTGTTTAGTTCTGTCTTGCTGGGTGTGATCGCCTATGCGAAAAATTTGGATAGTTGTCGCTACAAGCATCACTGGAAAATTTTATCGTTCATCTTTTTATATCTATCTTTAGACGAAGTGAGTCAATTGCATGAAAAGCTTGTTAACCCGATGCGAAGCCTGATAAATGCTACAGGATTTCTTTACTTTAGTTGGGTTGTGCCGATCGGTTTTCTAGTAGCGATATTTCTATTATCCTACAGTAAGTTTCTGTTCCACCTTCCGGTTTCTACAAGAAAATTGTTTGTTGCAGCAAGCGCTCTTTATATTGGAGGAGCCATCGGAGTGGAAATGCTAGGGGGATACATAGTTTATACAGCGGGCCCGGGGACTCTATCCTACGTGATATTAACGACCCTTGAAGAGTCATTTGAAATGGTGGGCATCGTTGTATTTATCCACGCCTTGATTTCATATATCAAGACCTATTTAGGCGGGGTTAATTGGAATATTTACATACCAGGAAAAAACCCACAAGCTACCGAGTATCAAAATTTCAGCATACCTGCCCTTAGCGAACCAGCAAACAGAAATCTATAAAAGTAAATCTTTTGAAACCGGGTTTGATAGACGAATATACTGCATTCGGGCTTTTACTGGCGATTAAAAGCCCGGTTTATTTGGTACTGATGCGTTTTGGACTGGAGGTTCTGCGCTCTTCGGCGCACCAAACGACTAATATATAGGCTGCTTGCTCCACCAAATGGCTAATTAGAGGTGGAAGAGCTTAGAGAGGAGATCCTCACCTTTACCAGAAAATCGCTAAGAGCAACCTTTGCATTAGGATTTGACGGCAAATGACTTGTAAAACTTGCCTCTTCTAATATATTGATTAGCCGATCGCGCTCTTGCTGATAAAATTTTATATCTGTATCTTCCAGCACAGATTTTTCCTCCCCAGCCAGCTTGCGATCGATCAAATCAGGAATATACGACAATTGGAATTTCTCGTTAAGTTTCACCAAATTCGCCTCGACTTCCCCGGTTTGCATCAAGTGAATTCCAGCCAGCAACACCCGGTAAACGTACAGCAGCGGCTTAACCCGACGCGGGCGTTCTTTCTCAAACAATTTCCATTGAGTTTGAGCAAAACCGAGATAGTGCTGGCTGTGGTGCTTGGTAATGCAGTGAGAGGCCAGCTCCTTTAATTCCTCGTGTTCCTTTGTACTGTAAACTATGAGCGGCGAATACAGTTGTTCCAACACGTAGCCGTTGCGCTTCAACAGCAACTCAAAAAATTTCTTAATGTCGTGAGTTACTAAATCTAGTTCCATTCCCTCCCGAACCTCAGAAACTTCGATTGTTTCTTCTCCAGAAATCAGTCCAATTACTTTCGGTAGCGGCAAAATGTGTACTCCCCGCAAGTCGAAGTCAGAATCTGCGGAAGGAAAGCCGTATAAGTGCGAACCGCTGACAGTGGCAAACAGCAGCGGATAAGGTTGAAGGGAGATAATTTGGGCTAAATCGGAAATGTATTCTGTCATTTATTCGAGTCCGTGCAGGCGGGCTTTGTTTGTATAGAAGCGATTTCAAGATCCGATTTCGATCGCACCTCTACGCGCTTCAATCAAAAACAGATTAGCTTTCTCGTAATTAGGACGTTCTGGCAGCTTAGTTGCAGCAAAAGCGCGATCGAACTCACCGTGCAAACTCAACCTCCAGCGATTCACCTCTTCCCAGGATATTTCTTGGTTGCGGATAGATAAAAGTTGCGATCGATAATCCTGCACTCGAACGGGTACAAACCCCTCCTTTAGCACCGTAATTCCTGACAGCAGCAAGCGAATTAAGTGCATCGCGTGCTTCCAACGAATTTCCCCGGTATTGCGGAGGTCTTGCTCCATTTTTTTAAATTGAGACAAAACGTAGCTATTGTAAGTTTGATAAACCAATTGAGAAAGAAAGATTTCCCGAATTTCAAGCAATTCTTGTGCTACAGGAGAAACCGTTTCTACTAAAGGCGTGTACAAACATTCTAGCACATTTGGGTTAGCTTTTAGTGCTAAAACTAGAAACTTTTGCAGTTCCCAATAGCATTCTTGATTTTCCTTGTTTTCCAATTGTTCTGGAATCCCGTAAAGCGACCAATGAAGTATTGCCGGCGGCAGGTAAATCCCGCGTCTGTCTGTATCGGATTGCTCGTTATCAAGACCGTAAGCTCTCGAACCAACAATGCAGCGGTAAATTACAGAATCATATAGGTTATATTCCGCAAGAAAATCTCCTCCTGACTGCAATCCTTCGCTCTGAAACTGCTTGCGGATGCTGAGTTCGTGCCGCAAACTAACTTGTGTTCCGTCTGGGAGTTTGACTAAATATGCGTGGGAATTATCCGTAGGCGATTGAACGATGACGCCTACTAATCCCGCTTTCCAAGATTGGTCGCCTGCGGGGTTTTTGACCTCGATTTTGGTGACAATTTGGGTTCCTGCGGGGATGATTAAGTTGAAATTTTGAGGAAGATTGGCATTTGCCATGAGGAAACCTCCTGCGGGGCACGAGCTACAATCTTAGTGTAGCATATGTGTAGTATAAATAAATGGGGTTGGGTGATCGGCTGTTTTAGCCTTGTTGAATATTGTCTAATTCACGATTGACGAGGTATACCGCCAGCGCTTTGAGGGGAAGGTGTTGGAGATTGTGGAGACTCACCCGACGATCACAGCAATTCGCAACGGGGAAGCAAGCGGTGACGGAGTTGTAACTGGTGGCGTTATAGTGTACTCTAGTACAGTATAACTTATCAAAAGATAAATATTCATGTCTAACAATAATGATGTCGTAATTCTTAAAAGTATTCTCGAAAGAAAAAGACAGGAATTAGCAAGTACATTATCACAAGATGAGTATTTTGAGAGATTTACTTTTGAACAACTGTTAAAAGACTACGATCTTTCATATGATGAGTTATTGTCTAATCAGGTTGATGGAAAAGATGATGGAGGAATCGATGGTTTTTTCATGTTTCTTAACAATGAAATTCTTAATGAAGACTTGGATTTGGCAAGTATAAAAAAGAACCCATTAATAGAAGTATATTTAATCCAAGCAAAGAGTTCATCTTCGTTTGGAGAAAAACCCATAGAGACGCTTATGGCTACTATAGAAGATATATTTGATTTAGGCAAAAATATTGCCGATATTAAAGATTTTTATAATGCACAGGTTATAGAAAAAGTCGAATTATTTAGAAAAACATACCTTGACTTAGCCATTAAACATATTCAAGTGAAAATTACCTACGTATATGCTAGTCAAGGTGATACTCAACAGATTCATATTAAGGTCCAAAATAAAGCGGACAATCTTTGTTCTAAAACCGAGAAATTTTTCACTGGCTCTGAGGTAAAATTTCAATTTACAGGAGCCAGAGAACTACTAGAGAATGCAAGGCAAGAAAAAAGTTACTCTTTAAAATTAAAATTTCTGGAAAACTACATTTCTACAGATGAAGATAATTATGTTTTTTTGACAAGATTAGATGAATACTATGATTTTGTAACTGATAACGGTTCTTTACGAAAATATTTATTTGAGTCAAACGTTAGAGATTATCAAGGGAATGTAGAAGTCAATATAGATATCAAAAATACCCTTGCTTTAAAAGATACTGATATAGATTTCTGGTGGTTAAACAATGGAATAACCATATTAGCTTCAAAAGCAAGTATCGCAGGTAAAACCATTACACTCGATGATGTACAAATTGTGAATGGGTTACAAACAACTAACTCGATATATGAGTATATGAACACTCTGGCAAATGTTGATGATAAGAGAGCTATTCTTGTAAAGATAATAGTGGCAAACAAATTAGAAGCGAGAGATAGAATCATCAAAGCAACTAATTTTCAAACTCCCGTTCCTGCTGCTTCTTTAAGAGCTACTGAACCTATTCAGCGTGATATAGAAGATTACTTTTTACATAATGATTGGTTCTACGATCGTCGCAAAAATTATTACAAGAATATTGGAAAAACTTCTGAAAGAATAATTAGTATTCCTTATTTAGCTCAAGCAGTTACTTCCATTGTTCATCGGGAGCCACATATAGCTAGAGCCCGACCAACATCAATTATTAAAGCTGATACAAATTACAGCAGAGTTTTTAATTCTTTAATTCCAATGGAAGTTTATCTCTTTTGTGCAAAATTAATGAAGAATATTGAATTGTATATAAGAACTACAGATTTTTCAGCATTAACACAAAATAATACCAGTAGCTTATTAAGTTCTGGAACAATTCGGATTTTAATATTTCATGTTGCAATGCTTTTTACTATTAAACTATTTAATAAAGTTAATTATACAGAAAGAGATGTACTTTCAATCCTGCCAATTGAATTTGACGATCATCAGGACTTGCTTCGTTCTGTAATTATAGAAATAACTGAATTAACTAATAGTTATTTACAAACACCGCCCCCTCTTTCCATTAATACAGTAGCTAAGCGCTCTGACTTTACTACGTTTATTATTGAGAACGTACTAATTAAGCTTGAAAGTGTTTTGCGGCAATCTCAACTAGACGAGGAAGATTAATGCGTTATGCTGTTGTAATTGAAAAAGGTGAAACTAGCTACGGTGCGTATATTCCCGATTTACCTGGATGTGTAGCTGTGGCTGAAAGTTTAGAAGAGGTGAGGAATTTAATTAAACAGGCGATCGCATTTCATATTGAAGGACTACAAGAGGATGCTTTTCCTATTCCCGAACCTGTCTCTATTTGCGAATATGTTGAAGCTTAAGAAGCTGAGGGCGGTTGAAACTGCGGCTACACAAAATTTCGTCCCAGCAGAGGGGGACTAAGAAATAAGAGGAATCAGAAAATAATTTCGATGGGCAATGCAGGATTTGAACCTGCGACCCCTTCCGTGTGAAGGAAGTTTAACAATAGCTAAAAGTCTTACTACAAAAAGAACCCAGAAATTTTGTTCTCTGAATTCTAGCACTTTCTTCTAGCACAACGACTGAAATACTGATTCTGTCGTTGCTTGGCTTGTGGTAAGGTTCTAGCAAAATATAGGGTATAGAGTGGGCGGTGGGATATTTTTCTCTAAGACGCATTATGTAGGAAACCCTTCAGGTTTCCGGAATTCTCTATACACAAAAATGCGCGGTGGCGGTCGTGGCTGCATTTTAATATTTCTTAATAAACTACAAACCTATAGGTTTGGAATTTGGTTATACAGAAAAATCCACAGTGGACTTGATGCAAAGTGCTACGGATCAACCCTAGGGTTGCGCTTAATACCCAACAAGCCGAAACCTATAGCCAGATGGGAAAATCTCGTTCTGCTTGGTATAACGAGTTATTTACACAAACTCATATGAGTTTGTGCCGTAGAGAGTCAATAAAATGCCCCGAAAATCACCCTTGTTTACCTAATCAGTCTCTACCACGTCGCCATTAAGGGCGACGAATGATTTTCTGGAGAGAAACGTAGGCTAGGAAAGGATTACAGGTTTTAGGTGCGATCACGGAACATTTAAGTTTTCCGCGACAACTTGTCACTACCGAAAATCGAAACCTATAGGATTTAAGTTTTATTAGCCTCTACTGCTTTTTGATGTCTTTCTGTGCTAGCACTCACTAAGCGCCAAAGGGTTTAACCCTTCGTCCATAGGCTTTACTTGTGCTCAGTCGGTTTCGCTCGTTTCTAGTTGTTCTTGCTAAGTCTCAAAGGGTTAAACCCTTTGCCCACGCAGTCTACCTGTGCTCACCAGGCTCTGTTCGGGTTTAGTTGTACTCGCTAAAAAGGGAAGGGTGTCACCCTTCCAGCACGCGCTGTACTTGCTTTGACCACACTCTGACACCATAGGGAAACCCTACGGGTTTCCGACTTTGACAACATACTCACAACACACGCCACCTCCCTTAGTTTTGCCACTGCCTTGACCACACTCTGACTACATACAGAAACCTATTAGGTTTCCGACTTTGACAACATACTCACAACACGCGTTGAAAACTTCCTCCACTTGGCCGCCAAATCCTCTCAGTTTTGAGAGAACTCTGACCACCCTCTGACTACATCAGGAAGGCTGTAGGCCTTCCGACTTTGTTTACAGTCGCGGAACAGGTGCAGTAAACAAGCACGACACACCTATAGGGTTGTCGGAAGCCATGCACGCGATCTGCTTGCTGATGACTGCAACCATGCAATCGGAGTACAGAAAAGAAACCGTAAACAAGCTGCACAACCCTATAGGGTTCCACAAAACCATCCGTGCTATATGCGGTACGCTGCTGACCTGCAATCGGGGTGCAAAACAGCAGCAGTAGGTATGACACTCAAACCCTATAGGTTTGCACGAGTCCATGCTGTTTCTAGTCGTTCATTTATGTATTTTTTTGCTCGCAAGTAGTTGACGAAGTGTTCGCCATTGTTCGGGAGACGGTCGATCTGCGTCGTCGGTTGCAAATTTAGAAGCGATTACAGGCTCGACCTCAGTAATTGGTGTCGGTTTTTGTGCTTGTGGTGGCGGGCAAGCGCGGAATTTCTGCCACCAATCCTGGAAATCACCTGGCTTCTCTACAAAGCGGTGAAAGCTCCTGATTTCCTGACCTTTCAATTTGCGCCACTGGGAACGGACAAATGCTTCAAATTTTTCTTTGGTGTCAGCAGGGAGCTGATTCAAGTGCTGATATTTAGCTTCTGCCACTGCCGGGGGTTCTGCCGCTGCCGGAGGTTCTACTGCCACTGCCGGGGGTTCTGCCGCTGCCGGAGGTTCTACTGCCACTGCCGGGGGTTCTGCCGCTGCCGGAGGTTCTTCACCTCCCCACCACATAGAAATGCCTCCGATCGGCTCCCACTGAAATTGAATTCCTGGGGTGTTTTCTAGTTGGATCAGAGCCCGATAAAACGTAGACTTTGGAATCTGAAAGTATTCGTAAAACGAGCGGGGGCTTGGAATATTCAACCTATGTCCCGCTTGCCTGTAAATTTTGATGATTGTGTAGATATAGCCAGCGGCAGTCAACAACCGATTTTTGTATCTATCAATGGCATCTTGCAAAAAGATGCGATCATGCTGCTCTTGACGGGGCAGCTTAAAATTGGGTACACTGACCATAGTTATAAATAAATTTATGGATCGCGGTTGTTTCAGCAGCCGCTTTTTCATTGTATTATCTTAGCGATCGACCGCAACTGTTGGCAACACTTCGCCCTGCCATTTAATCCAAAACTCACGGTGTGTCACTAATCCACCACAAATATTGCAATGAAATTCATAGGCATCAAAAAGCGCCCCTGGCTCTTCTACAAAGTTTGACGTTTGTAGAAGAGCCAGGGGAATAACTTAAGCGTGGTTGACAAGTCTCAACAGGGCTTAAGCTCGGCTAACCAATCTCAAATCAGAAGAATACGTGGGTTCGCCATCATAACAGGGCTCAGGAAGAATATCGGGACAGGTACTGTGAGTCCACCTGATGTAATAAACCCAAGTGTTAGCAGCCAAACAATGTCCATCGGGTTCGGGAACCCAGCGCATACCTAGAATTTCGCCAAAATCAGTGGCAAACTCTGGAGCGTCATCATCATCTGGCTCCCAATCATAGGCTACCAAATCACCAACATTGAACTCTGGCAGCGGATATTTTTTGGTAGCTGAAGACTCAGCTGATCGCTTCACCGCTGCCGTTGCCACCGCGACCGCAACAAATTTACCCAGCAGTTCCCGGCGAGAAAACGCAAAGCTCTGCAAGTCCGAACTAGACAAGCGTCCTGAAAATGACATAATAATTTAGCTCCAAACGTTCTGAACCAACGATTTGGGGAAGTCGTAGCTAGCTCGGTGTTGAAGCACCGCGCTGGCCGCGCATATCAAATCTTCCTTACCACTTACAATTGCAGACTTGTTTCAACGTGTCAAGAGGGGCAGAACTGAGTTCGTTCTAGCTAGTAAATCAATTTATTCTGAACCATTTTGCCAAATTGCTGGAACGCTGGTTCAGTAACAGTTCTAGACGTTCATTTTCTGAACGCCATTCTGTGAAAAGTTCCAACAAGAACGGCAGTAAGTTCACGCCCTGGATATGTTGTCTCAGGACTCCTCAATCATCAATCATCTCTAAAATCAGTTCCACGTCTGCGAGCGAGGCGTTAGACTTCTTGCGACTGGTCTTCAACTGGTTAAGGAGATCGGCCGCTTCTGGTAAATCTCTGGCAGCGGCTGATTTTTGTTTCAGGTCGGAGAGTTCCGATCGCAGTTCTGCAATTATCATGTCCCGGCTGGTAACTTTGTCCTCAGACTCTCTCCACCACTTCTCGACATCCTCATATTGATCATCTAGCTCCTTATACCGGGCTTCCTCTGCTACGAGCTGTGATCGCACTTCGCGCACTTCGTTTCGGAGCTTATTAGTCACATCGGTACTGGATTCTAGAAGCGCGGCATAGTCAGCTTTTAATTTCTCATTCTCAGCCTTCAGGTTGCCTAACTCATTCTGCAACCGTTCTACAACCTCGTTATCAACCTTGGGCAACTCCAGAGAATCACCCGCCTCGGACTTTCCCGGCAGTGCCTCCTGCAAGTCTTTAACAGCTTTTAGTAGTTCCGCCACCTGCGACTCCAGGGCTGTGAGTCTATCTTCTGCAATTTCTGTAACCTGTTGTGCAATTTCTGCAACTTCTGCAACCTTGTCAGCCCGTGGCACTGGGGGAATCTCTAACGCTTCTGAAATCTCTTCAAGCTTTGCGATGCTTACCTCTGAGCTTTTACCAATATATTTTTTGCGTACTTTTCCTGCAACCTTTCTGCAACCGTACCAATAAGCGCCGCTCTTATTTGGTTCCTTTCTCACTGTGTAGGGTTTGCCGTCTCCTGTGGGCTCGTACCTGAAAGAGCCGATCGACTCCAGCCACGCCGAACCCTTGGGAGAATCTAGTTGAAATACCTTGCCGTCCTCTGTCTCTATTAATCCCTGCATCACAGACGGAATTGCCATAGGTTGCTTACCCGGTTGCTTATTTTCTTATGCAACCACTCTAGGCAACTTTTAAGCAACTGTCAAGGGTTGCAGAAAAGTATTTTGGGTAAACCACAGGTACACAGTAATTTGCCTTCTGTTCACCAGCCACTACAGCACAACTTTAATGTTCAGCCCACCAAAAATAAAATCCTTGGCGGGCTGAAATTGTTATTGCTGTGTGGCGTTCTGAGAAAATATTGATACCCCTATCACCTCTCAGAACATGAACTATTCTACTAAGCTGTCGCGCCGAAAACTGCTGCTACTGTTGGGCGGAAGTTTATTGGCTGCCACAACAATTTCCGCTCCATCGGAGGCTGCAAAGAAAGGAGGAAGGATTCGTACTCCTCGCTATTATCCAAGGGTTCGGAACCGGAACGACGACGATGCGACTCCATCTCCGACACCTTCTCCCACTCCGCCAGTACCGGAGCCATACCGTCCGACTTCTCCGGTCGTGATGTTTGGAGTCGGAGGCGGAGTCCTCGGTGCATTTGGATTCCTAGGTGCGTGGCTGGTGAAAATGAATCAGAAATCCCCTTCAGCGGCTCCAAGTCCGCCAGCGCAGCGATCGCCTGTTTCAGATCCAATAGAACAAGAACTCAACCAACTTAAAGCAGATGCTGGAGCAACTCGAATGCGGTCTGTCAGGCGGCCAACGGCTCCCGAAGTTGCCGACTGGTACGTTTTCCGATCGGGCAAAGCAGAAGGGCCGTATACCGCACTGCAACTGTGGGAGATTCAGAAAATCACGGCTCGCACAAAAGTTAGACGTGGAGAAGCGGACTGGCAGCGGGCCGGTGAAGTTTCAGAACTGGCAAAGTATCTTACAAAGAAATAGATATACCTTCTTTTGCGGGAATAAAAGAACGATCAGCTCCGACCGTTGCAGAATTTCCAGAGGCGGCCGACTTGCTTAACCGACTCAAGGCACGGCGTAAAAAATCTGGGGCAAGCTTGGCAGACATGGAGGCGATCCTGGAGTTGCTCAGCGGGTAAACCGACTTATCAAATTTCATTGACTTCTAAACTTCCAAATACAGCCGGTGCCGTTAACCGAAATGGTTTTCTAGCACTTCTGTCAATCCAAAAATTTAAAAAAAATCTCTCACGGAGATTTGTTAAATATTTGAAGAATATATGAGAAGTGCTGGAACCCTCGTCCTGAGAACGTTCTAGCGTGTTTTGGTTCCACAAGTGAGACTAGAGTCTAGCCAGTGAGACTGTAGTCTCATTAGTGAGACAACTTTGTTTGTAGAGAAAAACCGAAAAAGGGTGATCGCAGCACTGTTTTAGCTAGAAAAATTTTCTAGCTTTTTTTCTAGCACTTTTCTAAATCCAAAATTTTAGAAATCTCTCTCGCTGAGATCTGTTAAATATTTGAAGAATATATGAGACAACCTAGAACCCGCGTTCTGCAAGCGTTCCAGCTCGTTCCGGTTCCATGCGTGAGACTGGAGTCTCATTAGTGAGACTGGAGTCTCATTAGTGAGACAATTTTGTTTGTGCAAAAAAATGCACGAGAAAATGGGCAATACAGGATTTGAACCTGTGACCCCTTCCGTGTGAAGGAAGTGCGCTACCACTGTGCTAATTGCCCGCAGATAATTACCATACCATACTAAGTCCAAATTTGCAACTAAATTTTTCCTAAAAATTCAGCAGCTTGTTTCCGAGTTGAACTCGACACAATGCCAAGAATACAGGCATTTGTCGAGTCTGGCATCAATCAACTACCCACCAACCCGCCGCTGGGCCGACGAATCGCACTACCACCCACCAAGCCACCAAAAGGCTAATCCCCATCCAGCTTCCGCGACTTGTCCACTTCACAAAATCTTCGCTTTGGGTTTTCGTGATTGGCAGCCAGGGAAGGATGCGTTCTTCTTTACCGTATTCGTCGCCGATCGACTCTTTGCGACGCTTAGATTCGCCCATAATCTTTGTCTGCTAAATTAGATTTCAACTGGATACCTAACCAAATTATAGGCCAACAGGTCATCTCAAGCCTGCGTCAACCAAGTCGTATCCAAATAATCAATCCTTGCAAAAGGACTCAAAGCCGCTAAAACCTGCTGTCCGTAACTGCGGTGAATCACCCTGCTGTCGAAAATCGCCACCACCCCTTGACGTTCTCGCACAGGCGCGATCGCCCGCTGCAACTCATTCAGCGCCGCCGGCAGCAAATACAACCGAAACCAATCCCTGCGCTGCTCCTTATAATAAGCCACACGCGCCGTCACTAAAGGATTTTCCAAAGAAGGCAATGGCAAAGTTGCGATCGCCAGCAAGTGAGGCGCGCTCAATTCCCCCTGATGTTCCCGCCAAAACTCCCACCCAGTCACCAAAATCGCATTCTCGCCCACATCTGTTTTTTCTACCTGCACCCGAGAACCGAATTCAGCAGCCAAAATTGCTGCCAGCCTAGCCTTCAGCGGTACATCACCAACAATCACCACAGTTAACCCCGCCACCGACGCGCTCATAAACAGCAAAGTCCGAATTTCTTCAATTAAAACTCCCTGAAATTCCGGCGTATTCGGCAGCGGCAGCCAGTTGGGAATGTACAGTTGAATTAATTCGCTTTGTCGATCGGGCGAAAACTTAACGCTCGTCAATTCTGGCAGTCCCAGCATTTGCCGGAAGATCGGAGCCTTCGGTTCCACATCCACCGCCCCCCCAATCAACACCACAGGCTGACAATCCCAAATTTTGCTCAAAACCTCAGCCACCTGAACCGGCGCGCAGAACAGAGAAAATGAGCCAGCCTCCCGATGAATTTGCGCCCACCGCAGTTTTCCGTTTGCTTCCCACCGCTGCCAAAAATTGCTCCAAGCAGCCGGAATCAGCGAATTCGGCTCGATCCTTTCAAACAGCCCCTTTAAAATATTTTGCTCTGCCGTTTCCAGCAAATAGCACTCCTCTGGTTTCGCCGGATGCTGAAAAAAAGCCCGCGTTAGCAGTACCCGCCCTTGGAGGATTGCATCGGCTTCCAAAGGCTGAGATTGCATTAAATCGTTCCAGTCAGCCGGTTGCAAACACGCCGTCAATTGCTCGCGCGTCCAAACTTCCAAGTCATCCACACCGTCGATAATTGTCGGAATATTGCTCTGAAGTGGCGAATCCACAGCCAAGCGAGCCGCCAGCCAAGACTCAGGATCTGCTAGCATCAATCCTCGTCCAGTGGGATTATCGGAATAACTCTCGATCGGCTTATCAGTTTGCAGCCACTCTTGCAAGCGCGGAATTTCCACCGCCTGCAAATGTTTCAGCAGCGGTGTCGGCGCCACCAAAATCACAGGCTGCGGCCACATCAAAATCGGCATCAAATAGCTGACTCGATACCGCTGTCGGTAAGCTCCAGCGGGAAGCCCCGTTTGGATCAGGGCGCTGCGCCCCAAGCGCAAAGCCCGCGCCACAAGTCGCGCCATCGTTAAATGATGCGGCCAGTGCGGCTCGGAGTTCGATCGCAGGAAGCGGAGCAGCGAGTTGTGGACTTCTACCTCAATCAATCGATTGTACTGTTAACATTCCTCACTCAACATAATCAAAACTTGCCAGAAAATCAACTACTTTTTGACCGAGAGGCACACTGAATATACTCTCCTGATGAATTGCCCCTCCTTTCCCAAAATTCCCGTGACAATTCACCGTCAAGCTCTCCTCTCCCGAACTAATTAAAATAGTTTGTGTAGGTGACTCAAAAAACTTAGTTGTCCGATAGACGATTGGGATAGTAGAAAGCAAATATATCAATTTATTTAAATTATCCCTCACTGCACTCAATGCTTTACACAACTGCACTATCCGTTTTTTCTCCAAGTTTTGATTTTCAATATTTTTGCCAATTGCCACAATATTTTCCTGAGTTTGTACAGCATCCTTAAAAGGAATAATCGCTAAAAAAGCTGCTGCCAATAAATGCTCGTCGCTATCAAATTTAAAAGTAATAATTGTCCGGCGGTAGCCGACTTCAATATTGGGAGGACAGCTCATTGCCGGGTAAAGTTGAGCTATTTCCCTGTAAGCGGTTGCTAAAAAGATGTTGGCTGAGTGGTCTAAAAGTGCATCTACCACAATTCGCACTAACCCGGGGGTGCGATTTAAAAATTTTCTCGATTCTGAGGGCGAATTAAATTTTTGAATCAGAGTGCGATCGCCTGCGGAGCTGAGATCAACCCACTGGCAAGTAATATCATCTGCGATGATACCAAACCGGGGAACCAAATACAGTTTTGCCCCTGTTAAATTTGCTCCTCTCAAATCAGCGCCCACCCAATCTGCATTAATCAAATTAGTTTCTGTCAAATCAGCGTGAACCAAACTAGCATTTGCTAAATTAGTATTTCTTAAATCTGCTCCGTTGAGGTTGGCTCCGCTGAATTTAGAATCGCTCAGATCTGCACCGTTGAGGTTAGCTCCGCTCAAATCAGCCCATTTGAGATTAGCTCCGCTCAAATCGGCACCGCACAGATTCACCTGCTGCAAAGAAGCTTGTCTCATATCGGCATTGCTCAAATTGACGCCGCTAAGTTCTGCTTTCGTCAAATCGGCCCCGTGCAAGTTAGCTCCTTGAAAGTTAGCTGAAGAAGCCGAAGCACCTCTGAGATTTGCACCGGAAAGATTAGCACCGCACAGGTTAGCCTGCGTCAATTTTACCTCTCTTAAATCTGCTTCAGTCAGGTTGGCGCCGGTGAAGTTAGTGTTGCTGAGTTCGCAGCGGACTAATTCGCTTCTAATCAGGGATGCTCCGATTAATTGAGCTGCACTTAAATCGGCTCTCACTAAGTTTGCTACGTTGAGACTAGCCCCGTTTAAAATTGCCCGCGAGAGATTGGTGCTGCTGAGTCTAGCCACATTCAGGTTAGCTTCGCTCAAGTTAGCTTCGCTCAAGTTAGCGCCGCTGATGTTGGTGACAAATAAGCTAGCCCGCGTTAAAATTGATTGGCTGAGGTTGATGCGGCTGAGATTAGCTTCATTCAGGTTGATTCCTGTGAAATCTCTGTCACCTTCTTTGTATCTTTTGACGATTGCAAATCGTTTGAGAAGTTCATCAGCTTCCATTTTTTTACCTGACTGAAAGGGCAATCCGCTAACTTTTATAGACCATGAATATAAATTCTCTCAAATTAATTTATAGTATTTAATCGCCGAGCTGATAAAAGCTTTTGACAAATTCAACGACTGTATTTAGCGGCGGGGTTGTGAATCTTTGGGCTTTAATTGCAGGGCTGATAGAGGTTTTGTTGACTTCCGGCAAATTGGTCAAGTTTCTGCCAAAGTCTGGGTGATAGTGAACCATCAAATTTTCGGCGCTGGAGTTAGACAGTACAGTTTGGGTAGGCGATTGGAAAAAATTAGACACAGGTTCGCGATCGAGGCGAACCGGCTGAATTTTCATTTCCCCTATTTTTCTGATTGTTTTGGTCAGGGCTACGTTTAATTGCACTACCATATTTGAGACTCTGACTCCCAGGTTATTACCACTTTGTTGGGGTTGAATCATCTTGATCAGAGTAATGAGATTTTTCTGAGTAAATGCCGCGTCGCTAAAAGGAATAATGGCAACGAAAGCTGTGGGAAATAGTTGCTCGTCTTGGTCTATTCTAAATGAGATGATGGTGCGTCGGGAGTTAACTTCTATGCTGGGAGGATTGCTCAAACCTGAGTATTGACGGGCAATCTGACGGTAGGTAGCCGCGAGGATAAAGTTAGCGTCAGGGTCTAGGGGTCGATCGACAATAATTTGAACTGTCGGGGGTGTAGCATTGAAAAACCTTTGAGATTCTTCTGGAGTAAAGCGCTGAATGTGGCTGCGATCGCCGTTAGGACTGAGGTCAACCCAATCGCAGGTAATGTCATCTGCTTTCACACCAAACCTGGACACCGCGTAAATTTTTGCCCCCGTCAGAGCCGCCCCCGTCAAATCTGCGCCTACCCAATCAGCGTGAATCAAATTCGCTTGGGTCAAATCCGCGTGTACCAGAGTAGCGTTCAACAGGTTGACATTGCTCAAATTTGCCCCGTACAAGTTGGCCCCGCTCAATCTCGCTTCGTCGAGGTCAGCGCCGGTCAGGTTCGCCCCGCTGAGGTCGGCCCACCGGAGATTAGCGCCTCGCAAGTCAGCGCCGCTGAGGTTTGCCTGAGAAAGATTAGCTTGTCTGAGTTCGGCATTGCAGAGGTTGACTCCTCGCAAGTCTGCCCTGCTGAGGTCGGCTCTGTGCAAGTTGGCCCGTTCCAAGTTGGCTGCTGTTAGGGAAGCGCCTCTGAGGTGAGATCCGCTGAGGTCGGCTTGCTCTAGATTGGCTTCTCTGAGGGTTGCTTCTCTCAAATCTGCTTCGCTGAGGTTTGCACCGCTCAAGTTTGCACTGCTGAGGTCGGCTCTGATCAGTTCGGCTCTGATCATTGTAGCTTCGACGAGTTGGGCTTCGCGGAGGTCGGCTCGAATCAAGTTAGCCACGTTGAGGATAGCGCCGCTGAGGTTGGCTTTGTTGAGATTGGCACCGCTGAGTCTGGCAACATTGAGTTTGGCTTTTCTCATGTTGGCGTTTGATAGATTGGTGCCGCTCATGTTGGTGAGGCTCAAGATTGCCTCACTGAAATTAGCCCCGCTGAGATCGATCCTGCTGAGATTTGCCTCGCAAAGGAGGATGGCAGTAAAGTCTCTTTCTCCTGCTGCATATTTGGTGATTAGTTCTTCGGCATCCATGCTTTTCAATTTCCCTGATGTGTTAGCTAGAACAAAGCTTTGTTGTGCCAACCTTTAAACTAGAATAAGCATTTTTTGTAACTTGATGCAATATGCCTAAACATCTATATTGTGGAAGCCTTTTATAAAATCCAAAATGGTATTTATATTAGCTTGAGCCAATTTTGTGCTTTCGGCTAACTTGGCAGAGGTTGAGTTGTTCGGGTCGTATTTTTTAATCAAGCGCTTGCCGAAGGCTGGGTGGTGATATACGCTGAGTCTTTGGTCGCGGGAATTAATTAAGATCATCTGTGTTGGAATCTGAAAAAAATTGATGCTTTCGCCGATTTTTGGAAAAGAACTTGAAATTTTGATTTGGTCTACTTTGCTAATAGCTTGGTTGAGAGCTTTGCTGCATAATTGGACGTGTTTTGATTCTTTGACGTTAAGTTTGCCTGCATCGTGAGATTGAATCATTTTCATCAAAGCGATCAGGTTTTTTTGAGTTGTGGCGGCGTCGTTAAAAGGAATGATGGCAACGTAAGCGGTGGCAAATAATTTATCGTCGCTGTCCATTTTAAAGGCGAGTACGGTGCGCCTGGAGCTGACTTCGATCGTGGGCGGCTGACTTAAACTCGGGTATTGTTGGGCAATTTGGTAATAAGTTGCAGCCAGGGCAAAATGAGCGCCTTGATCTAAGGGCGAGTCAATCACAATCCGAACTGTGGGTAAGGTTTCGTGAAAAAATTCGTGGGTTCCTCCGGAGTTTAACCAGTAAATTTGGCTGTGGTCGCCGTTGGGGCTGAGATCCACCCACTTGCAGGTCATGCCTTCGGTTTTGATGCCGAGCCGCGAAACGGCGTGGAGTTTGGCTCCGGTTAAGGTGGCTCCGGTTAAGTCGGCTCCAATCCAGTCGGCCCGGATCAGATAGGCATTTGACAGGTCGGCGTGAACTAAACTGGCATTCAGCAAGTTGGCGTGGCAGAGGTCGGCTCGGCTGAGGTCGGCACCGCTCAATTTGGCTTCGCTGAGGTCGGCCCAGCGGAGATTGCAGCCGCTGAGGATGGCCCAGCGCAAATTGACGCCGCTGAGGTCGGCGCCGCTGAGTACGGCTTGAGTGAGGTTGGCTTGCCGCAGTTCTGTGCCTCGCAAGTCGGCGCCGCTGAGGTCGGCTCGGCTGAGGTCGGCGCCTTGCAGGTTGGCTTGTTCGAGGTTGGCTTCTGTCAAGCACGCGCCGCTGAGGTGAGCGCCTCGAAGGTTGGCTTGAGCGAGGTTGGCTCCTCGGAGGGTGGCTTCGGTGAGGGTGGCGCCGCTGAGGTTGGCTTCGCTGAGGTTGGCTCCGCTGAGCTCGGCTCGAATTAGCTCGGCTCTGATCAGTTTGGCTCTTGTGAGTGTGGCTTTTTTGAGGTCAACTCGCACTAGGTAGGCGACGTTGAGGTCGGCGTCGGTGAGGTCAGCGCCACCGAGATGGGCGCCGCTGAGTCTGGCGATGTTGAGTTTGGCACCGGTGAGATTGGCACCGGTGAGGTTGGCACCGCTCAGGTTTGCTACACTCAGATTCGCACCCTTGAGGTTGGCTCCGCTCAAGTTGACACCGCTGAGGTTGGCCTCAGTCAGGTTGATTCCGGCAAAGTTTCTTTCTCCGGCAGCATATTTTTTCAGGAGTTCCTCGACTGTCATGGGGGCGGCACCGTATCAAATATCCCCATTTTATTGCTATGAATATCGGTATTGTAGGACTGGGTTTAATTGGTGGCTCGATCGGGCTGGATTTGCGATCGCACGGGTTTAATGTTTTTGGGGTTTCGAGCCGGCAGCAGACTTGCGATCGGGCGCAAGCTCGCGGTGTTGTCAATGAAGCCAGCATCAACCTGTCTCTGATGGCAGCAGCCGATGTGGTTTTTATTTGCACGCCGCTGGGGTCGATCGAGCAGATCGTCCGAGAGTTGGTGCCCTATCTTTCCCCTGATACTATTCTAACGGATGTCGGTTCCGTAAAAACACCCATAGTGCAGGCTGTGTCTTCTCTGTGGCCGAATTTTGTGGGGGGACACCCGATGGCGGGGAATACTGAAAGCGGGATTGAGGCGGCGGTAAAGGATTTGTTTGTGGGCCGGCCTTACGTGGTGACGCCACAGGCTCAAACGCCGGCGCTTGCGGTGGATAAGGTTGAGGAGATTGCACGATCGCTGGGTGCTAAAGTTTACCGATGTGAGCCGGAAGAGCACGATCGAGCTGTGGCTTGGATTTCTCATTTGCCGCTCATGGCGAGCGCGACGCTGGTTGCTGCCTGCGATCGAGAGGGCGATCGGAATATTGTTAATTTAGCCCAACATTTGGCGAGTTCGGGTTTTCGGGACACGAGCCGCGTTGGCGGCGGCAATCCCGAACTGGGAGTGATGGTGGCGAAATACAATCGAGAGGAATTGTTGCGATCGCTCTCTATTTACCGCGACAGTCTCGACGAGTTCATCAGCGATATCGAAGCCGAAAATTGGCAAGCTCTCGAACACAAGCTGAAGCTGACTCAACAAGCCAGACAAAATTACAACTTATAGGCCAAAAAATACTTAAAACGGTCCCCGTCTCGATTATGATTTGTGGACGCCTATATATTGAGTTTCAATGTACACTTATTCTCGACTCAAGAGATTTTTACTGGGTGAATCTCTCCCCACCAGTGCATCTGTTCACGAACGGCTAAGCAACGCTGCTGGACTAGCTGTTCTGGCTTCCGATGCACTTTCATCTGTTGCCTACGCTACTCAAGAAACTCTGCTCGTGCTATTACTAGCGGGGAGTAGCAGTTTGAGTTTATCGCTGCCTATTTCTGGAATTATTATTTTACTGTTGGCGATCGTGGCGCTGTCTTACCGACAGACAATTAAAGCGTACCCCAACGGCGGTGGCGCTTACATTGTAGCGCGAGAAAATTTAGGTATTTATCCCGGTTTGATCGCAGCAGCTTCGCTGATGATTGATTACATCCTCACCGTAACAGTGAGTATTTCGGCTGGCGTTGCGGCCTTGACTTCAGCATTTCCCGGACTGGAACCGTATAGAGTGGAAGTGTGCTTATTTTTTATTGTCTTAGTCATGTTTGCCAATCTCAGGGGCGTGCGGGAATCGGGCAATATATTTATGGTTCCCACCTATGGGTTTCTCGTTGGCATTTTTGTTTTGATTGGCTGCGGTTTATTCCAACAGGCAACAGGTCATGTTTTTCCGACCTTAGAAAATATTCCTGCTAAGGAACCTTTGGGGTTATTTCTGCTGGCGCGGGCCTTTGCGGCGGGCTGTACAGCCCTG
The DNA here is from genome assembly GCF_036701085.1 of Microcoleus sp. Pol7_A1. NCBI lineage: Bacteria > Bacillati > Cyanobacteriota > Cyanophyceae > Oscillatoriales > Microcoleaceae > Microcoleus > Microcoleus sp. Pol7_A1. The sequence goes on along the minus strand of NZ_JAUBQD010000007.1, from coordinate 14,090 downwards.
ACTGGAGTTGAAGCCATATCAGACGGGGTGTTGGCTTTTAAGCCTCCTGAATGGAAGAATGCGCGCCTGACTTTGAGCTATATGGGGGGAATTCTGGGAGCGATGTTTTTGGGGATTAGTTACTTGGCTCATATTTATCAGGTGATTCCTACAGAACATGAAACGCTCCTTTCTGTATTGGGAAAACAGATTTTTGGTGTCGGTATATTTTATTACTATTTGCAGGCAGCAACTCTGTTAATTTTGCTGTTGGCGGCGAATACGAGTTATGCAGATTTTCCGCGACTTTGTTATTTTTTGGCGCGGGACGGGTACTTGCCCCGGCAGTTGTCGCTGTTGGGCGATCGACTGGTTTATTCTAATGGGATTAATCTGCTAAGCTTCTGCGCTGCTCTTTTAATTATCATCTTTCAAGGCAATACAAGTGCCGTGCTTCCCCTGTATGCGGTTGGAGTTTTCACTTCTTTTACTCTCTCCCAATCGGGAATGGTAATTCACTGGTTTAAGGAGCGAGGTAAAGGTTGGCAAGTTAGTGCTGTGATGAACGGTATTGGTGCAGTGGCAACAACGGGAGTTTTGGCTGTAATTCTCGCTACAAAATTCCTTTTGGGAGCTTGGGTTGTCGTAGTAACTATTCCGATCGTAGTCAGTCTATTTTTAGCTATTCACCGACACTATCGGTATGTAGCGGCTCGCTTGAGCATTCAGGGAATAGAACCGAGGTCTTATCTTCGCAGACCTAGAGTTAAGACGGTGACACATCCGGCAGTGGTGTTAATCGGGCAGTTGCACCGAGGAACTTTCGAGGCCCTCGATTACGCTCGTTTAATTGCTGATGAAGTTGTGGCAGTTCACGTAGATATTGGTTTGACCGATCGAGCAAAATTACAAGCGGCTTGGCAAGATTTGCAGTCAGACATTCCTTTGGAAATTCTGGACTCGCCTTACCGTTCTGTTGGTTCGGCTTTGACGCACTTTTTGACTTTGTTTGAAGAACAGCGACCGGGAGTATATTTAACGCTGATCATTCCGGCTTTTGTGACGCGAAATTGGTGGGAGGGACTGCTGCACAATCAAACTGCTTTCTTTTTGAAAGCGGCTTTGCGGGCTAAAAGAAGTCGGGTGGTGACGACGGTTAGGTATTTTCTTTAAGGGGGGATGGGCAACCGCGCGGGATGGCCCCTACTTCCTGGCAATGAAGGCTGGAATGCTCGATGAGGCGCTGGCCCAAGAAAACCGGTTTCTTCGCAAAATCTTTGGTTTGGATGCGATTTATCTAGGCAGAAACTATGTTTCTGACACCGCTTGGTAAATCATATATATTTATTAAAAATTCAATGAAAGGGTTGACATATCAAAAATGATATGTCATAAATTTAGTCATTAGATAAGTTGCCTTTCAACTTATGTGGAAAAAGATTGCGGCTGCTGAACCCAAGTCTTTTGTTCCCTAAAAAAGCTCTTCAACTCTTGGGGGTTGCTATGCAACCCGCAACAGACTATTTATGCAGCAGCCAAAAAACTTGAACAGGCTTTTGCGAGCTTTGTCTCGGCAAGGTCTTGATGTTAGTTACGACAATAAAGTCTACTCGATTTGTCTCAATAGTTCTCTGAAAGAACAGTGGCAAGATGCCGATGCTCCAACAGCAGAAGTTTTGCTCCCAGAGGGTTTTCCGGTGGAAGCAAAGGCGCTCAAACAGTTAGCAAATTTGGCTAATGTTCGTCATCCTCAAGGTGGTTGCGTTTGCCGCACTTGCGCTACTCCTGACTTCCATCCGGGGGATGGGGGGGTGGCGATCGGCTCTATTGTAGAAACAGTAGGAATGGTGATTCCGGCGGCTGTCGGTTCCGATATAAACTGCGGGATGCGGTTACACGTTGCGGATTTGTCGATCGAACAATTCCTCAGTCAGCGCGATCGATTTGTAGAATTGCTCAAAGGGGATTATTTCTTCGGTACTCGCGATGTCAGCATGACTGCAAAAACTGCTGGCGCGATGTTCCAACACGGGATTCCCGGATGGCTGGATGCTTTGCGGGACAAGCCAACCGGCAGCGCGGCTAATTCGGATTTCGAGCAGTTGGCGTCAGAGTGCGATCGCACTTTTCTCGACGGTTCCATGAATGGCGATGTGAAATGGGCTCCCGCAGAATTAGTCCCAAATGACCAAGAATTTCTTGATGGTACCCGCCACGTGATTTATCCGTGGAATCAATCCAAAATCGAAAATCGAAAATCCTCAAGCCCCCGCATTTATCCGTGGGGTCAATCTAAAATCTAAAATCTAAAATCTAAAATCGATTGACGGCTTAGTCAGGGATGGCGGGTTAGCTACCATCGGCGGCGGCAATCACTTTGTCGAAATTCAAGTGCTTGAGGAAGTTGTCGATCGAGCTACGGCTTATACTTGGGGAGTTCGATCGGGACAAATCGCTTTCATGGTTCACTCGGGTTCGCGGAATGTCGGCAAATACATCGGCGGAATGTGGCGCGATCGAGCTTGCGAAGCCTGGCCGAAAACTCTGAAACATCCTGAATCCAGGCTTTTTCCGCTGTCTGTCGCAGCAAATCCCGAACTTGTGAACAGCTACCTGCAAGCGGAAGCAACAGCCGCTAACTACGGTTTTATCAACCGTTTGCTGCTAGCAGAATTTCTGCGGTTGCGTTTGCGGCAAGTTTTCGGCGATGTCGAAGCTCCCTTAGTATACGATTTGCCTCACAATATCACTTTAGGCGAAGGTGCCGGCTGGGTAACGCGCAAGGGCGCTTGTCCCGCACATTTGGGCCAGCCTGTAATTGTACCGGGTTCGATGGGCGCGCCCTCTTATTTGCTGGTTGGGAAGGGGAACGATCGATTTTTGCGATCGGCTTCTCACGGTGCAGGAAGGGCGCGATCGCGCTTCGATATGAGTCGCAAAGGTGTTGACAAAACTGACTCCGCTTTGGGATTAACCGACGTAGATTGCATTACTTTGCGCGAAGAACGCAGAATCGAAGAAGCACCGGCAGCTTACAAGCCAATTCAACCAGTAATTGACGTTCAGGTTGAGGCGCAAATAGTTGGTGTAGTCGCTAAAATGAAGCCAGTGTTAACGTTTAAAGCCTAGGAACGGGGCTTTTGAGAATTAAAAATTAAACAAGGGTAAGGTGCGCGCAGATCACCCTACTAATTTTTAATTCTCTGCCCTATTTCTGATGCCCCATGCCCTATGAATGATTTTCAAGCATCACCAAATCCATCAAAACCTGTCCATCCCCTAAAGCGGCTGCTGAAGTACGGCCGCCGCTACCGCCTGAAAGCTTGGCTGGCAAGTATCTGTTCCCTGCTCAATAAATTCTTCGATTTAGCGCCACCAGCATTAATCGGTATTGCCGTTGATGTGGTGGTGAAACAGCAAGATTCTATCCTCGCTCAGTGGGGCATAAAAGATGTCTTTTGGCAACTGGCAATTATTACTCTTTTGAGCGCGATTGTTTGGACGTTGGAATCTGTTTTTGAATATGCCTATGATTATTTGTGGCGCAATTTGGCTCAGGATATCGAACACGATTTGCGCCTGGAAGCTTACAGCCATTTGCAGGAGTTAGAATTAGCTTATTTTGAAGAACGCAGCACGGGCGGTTTGATTTCTATTCTCAATGATGATATCAATCAACTGGAACGTTTTTTGGACGACGGCGCTAATGAAGTGATTCAGGTAATGACAACGGTTGTTGTGATTGGCGCGGCTTTTTTTGCTGCATCTCCTGGTGTGGCTGGGCTGTCAATGCTGCCGATCCCTTTTATTATTTGGGGTTCGATCGCCTTTCAAGATCGCCTCGCTCCTCTCTATGCTGATGTGCGGGAAAAGGTGAGTTTTCTGAACGGGCAACTGTCGAATAATTTGATGGGAATTACTACTATTAAAAGTTTTACTTCCGAAGACTATGAAATTCAGCGTATCGAAACACAAAGCCAAGCTTACCGCCAAAGCAACCGACGGGCGATCGCACTTTCGGCAGCTTTTATTCCGCTAATTCGGGTTGTGATTTTCTTGGGGTTTATTGCAACACTATTTCTGGGCGGTTTGGAGGTTGTGGCGGGCCGGTTGTCTGTGGGAACTTACAGCGTTTTGGTGTTTTTGACCCAGCGGTTGCTGTGGCCGCTGACTCGCCTGGGAGATACTTTGGATCAATACCAGCGCGCAATGGCTTCTACTAATCGGGTGATGAATTTGTTGGATACTCCGATCGCGATTCACACGGGTGATATTCGGCGGCCTGTTAGTTCGATTAAGGGTGAGTTGGAATTTAAAAATGTTACTTTTTCTTACAATCAAAGAAAGCCGATTTTGCAGTATTTTTCTCTGACTCTGCCGGCCGGAAAAACTACTGCGATTGTTGGCGCTACTGGTTCGGGAAAAAGTACGCTGGTGAAACTAATCTTGAGGCTGTACGAGGTACAGTACGGCAATATTTATCTCGACGGTATAGAATTAAATAACCTGAATTTAAAAGATTTGCGCAGAGCGATCGGATTGGTGAGTCAAGATGTGTTTTTGTTTCACGGTACGGTGGCAGAAAATATTGCTTACGGCAGTTTTGAGGCAAGCAATCGAGAGATAGTAAATGCTGCTAAAATTGCGGAGGCTCACGAGTTTATTTCGCAATTGCCCGACGGTTACAACACTATTGTAGGGGAACGCGGTCAAAAATTGTCGGGGGGGCAGCGGCAGCGAATTGCAATTGCACGGGCTGTTTTGAAGAATCCGCCGATTTTGATCCTTGACGAAGCTACTTCAGCGGTGGATAACGAGACTGAGGCGGCAATTCAGCGCTCGCTCGAACGAATTACCAAAAATCGCACTACAATTGCGATCGCCCACCGTCTTTCTACTGTCCGCAATGCCGATTGCATTTGTGTCATGGAAGAGGGGCTGGTGGTAGAATCGGGGCAGCACGAACAACTGATCGAACAGGACGGAGTTTATGCGGCGCTCTGGCGCGTGCAATCTGGTATAAGATAGAAACGCAGCGGTTTTGGGTAATTGGGAATTGGTAATTAGTAATTGCTAATATCATGTCTGGTCGCATCATAACTATATCGGTGGGGCGGGTTTATGAGATAATTAGTTTGACACGTAGATTGTTAGTAAAACCCGCCCCACCGATATCGAAAATTATCCTATAGCGAATCAACCACACATGATATAATTGGTAATTTTAATTCTAACTAATGACAACTGCCAACTGACAACTGACTGCTGACTGTAAAATATTAGTTTATACAAACAAGAAGAGAAAATGTTTCTATTTGATAGCCCTGAGTCCAAACCCAACGAAAATAGCTGGAGTCGGAAATTAGATAAATTTGTGAAAGCTAATCAACATGAATTGGCTGCTTTGGCTTGGGGACTATTTCTGGAAAGGGGAGAAGAAAGCGAGGAGATTTTAGCAATTGATATTGCAGAAACTGCGCGTTTTGTGTATTGTAAGAAAGAGGCGGTTGAGGAGTTGAACCGTCAAGTGAGAAGTCATATTCAGGAAGTTGTAGGTGTGTTGAACGCTCACAAGCCTGAGAAGGAAGTGGCGATTTTGGCGATCGGTGAAGGTCAAATTAAGTTGATTCTTTTTGAACCTAAGCCTGAACCTCCTGTTTGTTTTGAGGAAGCTGCAACAGATGTTGATACATTGTTGGCTAAGCTCGAACAGCAGATGGTTGAATGTATGAAAGGATAAGATTACTCGGATCTTGAAATCGCGTCTACACAAACGAAGTCCGAGCAGAGGGGGACTAAGAAATGAAACGAGTATTTAAGCCTCATTTAGTATCAGTTTTCCGAGGGCTTGGATGACGCTGGAACGGACTTCTGGCGAGGTGTCTTTGAAGGCTTTAACTAATATGGGCGCGATGGCGACATCTCCTATTTTTCCCAGTGCTTCTGCTGCTTTCGCCCTGACAGCGGGTCGGGCATCCTCTAGGGCGGTGCACAAGGTGTCTAGCACCATCTGATAGTATGCGGGATTTTGAATCATGCTCTGAGCCTCCGGTTTGCATAGAGCTTACTGCTGTTTTATTTTACATCTTGCATCTCTGTCAGGAACAGGCATCTTGCCTGTTCCACAAAGAGTAAATTTTCTTCTGGGGTGGGCGTCTCGCGCACCCTGAAAGCCTTATTAAAAATGTTGCAATATTTCAGCAAACTTTTGGGTTGGCTGGCTATTTCACGTCTTCGGATACGCCTTCGATGAAGGCAACAAGTCCTTTGCCCCAGGGGTTTGATTCGGCGAAGTGTTCGCCAACTTTCACGGCTGCTTTTTTGCCACCGTTGTAAAGCCGTTTGAGGCTGATTAGGTTTTGCCACTCGATGGGTTTTTGCTCTTTGATTACCTTAAATTCTGCATCAATAATATTGAGTGCCTGTTGTTCGTCTTGCACATAGCTATACTTTTTTTCTAATGTCTGAATGATTTGCACTACTGCATTCAGCGCAGCTTCAGGGGAGGATTGCTGGGCGGTGAAGGTGATATTTTGGGCTTGATTGGCGTAGTTATCTCCGAAGTTTAAAGGGGCCTGGAAAGTAGAATGGGAGAAGTCTTGGGTGGGTTTATCAGACATTTCTTTTGTTGTTTTGTGGATTTGCTGAGTGGTTTCGTCAATTTTAGCAAGGAGATCCTTTGGTTGGGGTGGTTTGGCTGGGTGCGGTGCTAGGGGCAACTGACGAATCTCGTAGTTGTAGTATTTGCAGGCGGCTTGGATGGCGAGGATGGCGCGGTGAACTTCTTTGCCGGATGCGGAGGGAATTAAGTTGAGGAGGTGGGGGAGATGGAGGGCGACTTTCTCTGTGTGGTGCTTAGCGATGTTGCCTAAGGCATCTGCCGCGCTCCAACGCACACCAGAGTCTGAATCTTCAACGAGTTTAAGCAATCCCGGAATTGCTGCCTTGTCACCGATTTTGCCTAAGGCCTCTGCCGCTTTCCCACGCGTATAAAAGTCTGAATCTTTAACGAGTTCAAGCAATCCCGGAATTGCTGCCTTGTCACCGATTTTGCCTAAGGCCTCTGCAGCTCTCCAACGCACATCATATTTTGAATCTTTAACGAGTTCAAGCAATCCCGGAATTGCTGCCTTGTCACCGATTTTGCCTAATGCCTCTGCCGCTTTCCCACGCACATAATAGTATGAATCTTTAACGAGTTTAAGCAATCCCTTAATTGCTGCCTGACCACCGATTTTACCTAATGCCTCTGCCACACTTTTACGCACATCATAGTCTGAATGTTCAACGAGTTTAAGCAATTCCTCAATTTCTGCCTTGTCACAGATTTTGCATAAGGCCTCTGCCGCACTAGATCGCACATCAGAGTCTGAATCTTCAAGGAGTTTAAGCAATCCCTTAATTGCTGCCTTGTCACCGATGTTGCCTAAGGCATCTGCCGCACTCCATCGCACATCAGAGTCTGAATGTTCAACGAGTTTAAGCAATCCCTCAATTGCTGCCTTGTCACGGATGTTGCCTAAGGTATTTGCCGCTCGCCGACGCACATCAGAGTCTGAATTTTCAACGAGTTTAAGCAATTCCTTAATTGCTGCCTTGTTACCCATTTTGCCTAAGGCCTCTGCCGCACTCCAACGCACGCCATAGTCTGAATTCTTAACGAGTTTAAGCAATTCCTTAAATGCTGCCTTGTTACCCATTTTGCCTAAAGCATCTGCCGCTCTCGATCGCACATCAGAGTCTGAATCTTCAACGAGTTTAAGCCATCCCTCAATTGCTGCCTGGTCACCGATTTTGTCTAAGGAATCTGCGACACTCCAACGCACATCATAGTCTGAATCTTCAACGAGTTTAAGCAATCCCTCAATTGCTGCCTCGGAACCGATATTGCCTAAGGCATCTGCCACACTCCAACGCACATCCGAGTTTGAATGTTCAACGAGTTTAAGCAATCTCGAAATCGCCACCTCGGAACCGATTTTACCTAAGGCATCTGCCACCCTCCAACGCACATCAGAGTCTGAATCTTCAACGAGTTCGAGTAATCTCGGAATCGCCTCATCCGATCGCGCTTCCTCCAAAAGCTCAACCTTCAACCATCCCGGCACATCCAACCCATCCACCAACCCAACCGTGCGCTTCTGAAACTTCCACTGCACCTCCCCCGCCAGCCGCGCCCCCAACCTCAAATCCACATCTAATGCCATCCGCACCACCCGCACCGCCTGCACCTCATCCCCCAACAAGGACAGCATGAACGCCAGAGGCTCCGTCCATTTAAAATAATTCAAATAGAAATGCTGCAACCGTTCATCCTCGATCGCATCAATATGCCTTTCAACCAACAGTTTCAGCAACGCCCGCCCCGCATAATACTCCTGAAATAATTGGTGATGAAACTCAATTTCCTCCGGCTTTGCCGCCACCTGCAACAGATGGTGCTCCAGCAAATCCTCTAGCCATTCCTTCGCCTTCGTTGGCGCATCCAGCACCCCCCGATCGCCCAACCAGCACTCCAAAATCCCCTCAGCCCGATCGCGAGAAATCGCCACCCAGCCCTCCGTAGGCTGCTGCGAGTCGCCCTGCAACATCACAAAAGCCAACTGCTGCAAAAGCTCTGGCTTGAACCGCCGAAAATCGTCCGAAACCGAGGGAACACCCTTAAACTCGTCATACTGGTGATCGAACTTCTGAAACAACTCGCCCTTACTCTGGGGAATTTCCCCGGTATTTTCAAACACCTCACACATCATCTTCAGCAGCAACGGCGTTTCTGCCACCTCTGGCAGGCGATCGCGCAATTGTTGCAGCAGCAAATCCCCATGTTGCGGCAAATGCTTGTGCACAAACTCCCGCATCTGCGCTTCCGTCAGCGCGCACATCTCCAGCTTTTTCTCAATGCCCAAAGATCCGCCCAGCGCCAAATCCCGCGTCGTGAAAATCATCGGCGTATCGGGATTGTCGTCGTGGAATAGCTGCAAATCCTGCCGCCTTTGTTGCGATGGCATCTCATTCACCCCATCCAGCAACAGCAGCAACCTGCCATCCAGCAGCAAATCATCCACCTCTTCCCGGCTAACTCTCAGCTTTGCTTGTCGAAATTCGGCACATATTGCTTCTAAAATCGAGCGATCGCTCCTCAACTGCACCAACACCGGAATCGGTCGATCGCCCTCATTGAGCGCTTCTAGTGCCCATTCCCACCGAAAACGCTGCAATACCGTCGATTTTCCCGAACCGGGCTTGCCCACTAGCAGCACTTTTCCCTGCTGCACGTACTTGCGGATTCCCGCCAGCACTTCCAGCCGCTCGATTTTCGTTTCTGGTTTATTTTGTGCGGATGGAGGTTGCGATCGATCCTCCGGTGGCTTTTCCACCCGCACCTCCACCTGTAAATCCGTCAGCGTGTAAAGATGCTGTTGTTTTTTATAAGACTCAACCAGGGATTGCAGATATTTAGGAAAATCAACTGGTGTCGCCATTTGATTATAGATTTTAGAATATGGATTTATTATAGATTTTTTCTCGATAGGCGATCGATGCTGAAAATTTGGGAAAAAAGTAGCATCAATATTCTGTGTGAGTAACCATCATCTCGATCCCCCCTAGCCCCCCTTAAAAAGGGGGGGACAAGAACTTACTCAAAGTCCCCCTTCTTAAGGGGGATTTAGGGGGATCGAAACTTCTATAAAAGCGAGATATTATTATCAATATCAGAATAACCAGCAATCAAAATAACCAGGGGGCGGCGCATCGTCATGCAAAATTTGAGTTCGATCTAAATCAGGTACAGCTTCCGCCAATTCAGTACCTAATTTTACTTCCTGTGCTCTGTCTGTTAATGGAAATGAAAATTGATAGCCATCTTGCAAATATTTTGCCCTAGCAACAATATCGTCTTTCTCTAAAATAGCGCTGTTAGTACCAATCAAAACGCTGTTAAAGTCCTTCCACAAACACACGCACACCTGAGAAAACACGCTTTGAAAAGTCTTGATTTTTTCCGCATAAAACTCATCTCTTTGCAGCAGATTTACCAGCACAACTCCCTCACTTGACAAGCGTTTTTCGCAGAGTTGATAAAATTCTTTCGTGGCCAGCCTGTGCGGAAAGTAGCCGTTGCCAAAAAATACGTCGGTCATGATGATATCGTACTGCATATCGGGATTTTGCTGTTCCAGATACTCTCTGCCGTCTTGAATTGTTACAGTCAGCCGATCGTCCAACTGCACGCCAAAACACTGTGTAGCTGCTTCGATCGCGATCGGATCGACATCGGCACATTCTATAACAGTTTCCGGCAAATAGTGGTGCAACACTAAGGGAATTCTGCCGCCGCCAAAACCAGCTATGTAGATTCTTTGAGGTTGGTTTTGCCACACTAAACCCAACATCATCGCCTGAGTATATTCAGACACTAGATGTAAAGGATTGTTGAAATCGAATACAGATTGCAGTAAATCTGTATGCAAATTAACTTTTTCTACTAAAGATAGCTTAATGTGCGATCGATCTTTTGTGACTGCAACATAGTGAACACCAGAATCTTTGCAAAAAATAACTTTGTCTGGCTGTTGTTGCAGCCAAGCCAGCCGCTGTTGAATGGCAGCTAAATTCATACGTTGCCAATTTTGGCGATCGTCAATCATGTAATAGCAAATCCCACTTATTTCTTAGTCGGCGCAGGCAGACGAGAGTTTGTGTAAATGCGATTTTAATCGCGAATATATAAATTAAGCAGACAGTATCCGTTTGTATGCCACCAACTCCAAACCCGAAATCGAAAAATCCACTCTTTCCCAATCTTCCTTGTCACCTTCCAAATTTTCAAAGGCTGCTGAGGTGAGCAAAATCTCTCCCCGTTCCGCTAAATCCTCTCCCAGCTTCGATGCCAGATTAAATTCGGAACCGTACATATCCTCTCCTTCCAGCATCAAAACATCGCCGCAACCAATACCAATGCAGAGGTGAATGTCCATTTCCGGCGGCAGTGTCGTGTTGACAGCCGCCGTTTGTTTCACAGAGTCGATCGCAGCTTCCACCGCCGATTTTACATCGGTAAACACTGCAAAAATATTGTCGGCTTCCTCCTTGACTACAGTACCGCCACAGTCTGAAATTATCGGTTTGACAATTCCGTGCATCCGGTGAATCATTGCCAAAAAATGAATGATTCCGTAGCGGACTGTCGTGCGCGAAAACCCCGACATATCCATTACTAAAATTGCGTAATTTTTGCGGAAAGTTGCATTAATTTTTTCATCAATTTCAGCCATCCTTTCGGGATGTTCGTTTCTTTCTTGCAACAACTTTTCCAAGTTAGCCCGGTTATTTGTTTTCATTTAAGTTTATTTAATTTAATTCCCAATCGCGACACAGTTCTTGAGGGCGGCCAGCAGGATGAACCGCACAGTTTAGCCCGTCCCTACCGTAATAATAATCGCAGACTTTGCAAGGTTTAGTTTGCTCTAATTTTTTCCTCAAAATTGCCCGGATTGTCTGAACTCGGTTGCGATACTTGTTGGCATTCGAGTGACTCGGTTCAATTGCCAAAGCTTGCTCGAAAGCTGCTAAGCTGGAATCGTACAATTTAATAATTTGGGGGCTGTATTTTGTCCAAGCATCGGCGTGGCTTTGATAAAGTTCGACTGTATTTAAATTTAAAATTCCGTATTCCGTCCAAGCGTCAGCAGAAGCTCGATCGAACTTAATATTGGCATTGAGCAAAACTTTTTTGATCGTTGCCAAAAGTTCCCTCGGCTGCCAAGGTTTGCTAACATAAGCCTCGGCGCGATCGCCCTGGAACCTCGAAAATAAAGCTAACTGCTGTCCCTTCCCTGTTAAAAATACCACCGGTATGTTCCGAGTTTCGGGATTAGCTTTAATTAAACGGCAAACGCCGTAGCCGTCTAAACGGGGCATTATGACATCTAATAATACTAAATCGGGGCAATTTTTCTCAATTTTATCCAGCGCTTCCACACCGTCAGATGCCTGAATTACATTCAATCCGCTGCATCTCAACTGATGTGAAATGCACTCGCGCTGGCTGCGGGAATCTTCCACAACTAAAACTGTACTCATCACTCCCCACCTGGTTTTTGAGGTAAACTTGTCCGCTGCTGCGAGTTGTCCTTGCTGAAATCAGTTTACCCGCATAGGATGAATTTGTTATCACTCGCAATCTAAATTTACTCAAATTGCAACAAATCTTAAACAGGGAAGCAAAGGTGATACTTATCAGAAAATGCTGGTTTTCAATAGGCGGATAATTGTTCAAGGTTTTGGTAGCAAATATGCGGCTTTTAAGCCTTAATAACGGCAAATCGTACTGATGTCGGACGAAAACTTTGTTGAATTGCAACAGATAATCGGCTACTGTATACGTTGAAGTTCTGAAGGACGACAAATGAATCGATTGCTCCTCACTTTATTGGTAAGTCCAACGCTGTTTGGATCTGTGATGTCTTTAAGCGCGATCGCAAATCCCGCTCAAATTGGCGAAACACCAAGCCAATCGGCTGATTCGCCCAAGTGTGTGCGATCGCCCCACACTCAGCGCCTGACTTGCGTGCGCCTCCCCGCCAAAACCGCTGCTGCTAATTCTCAACCAAAAATCAGTTGGCAGCGCCCTGCTGACGAACAGACGGCGATGCTCGATTTTACGGAAGAAGAAAGCGATGCCGCCGTGGCGATGTTTGGCTGCGACTGCCCGGTTTGTATCAATTCCCTGCGCCAGTTGCGCGGTGTGCCCCTGTTACCGGTGTAAGGCCGATCGATCGGACAGCATTGGGAATCAGGCTCAAAAACCAGGTTTCCGATCGCTGCGCGCTTTTGAGTGCCTTTAGCTTTCTCCTTTTTGAGAAATTGCAGTCAATTTGTTTCAGGGTTTCTAGCGATTTTGTATCTCTCAAAATCGGGTCTCTACTTTTTAGCTAGAACTTGTTTAAGTTGAGCAGTTGCTTGCTCAATTTTTTCGATACTCCCTGGGTTGACCAATCCGTAGTAGTCAAAAACGTAAACTCGATTATTTTTTGTGGCTGTTAGTTGATTCCAAAATGAATCAGATTTAAATTGGTCTAAAATTCCTTCTCCCCGATCGACTATAATGATTACTTCGGGATTAGCCTCTAAAACCTTTTCCGCTGAAAGCGTTACGTAGCCTCGCACGGGGCTATCTCCTTGCAATTGGGCTGCGACATTTTTCACGTTAAACTTACCCAGCAAATCTCCAGCCCAACTGCTTTGATTCGGCGATAAAATCGGTTGTCTGCTTACCAAAACTAAAGTGGCGGGGTTTTGATTCGGGATGTCTGCTAAAAATGTTTGGTAGCGTTTTAACAGGGGTTCGGGATTTGTATTGAGGGATTGAGCTAAAGTGGTTGTTAACTCTTCTAGGGATTTCCAGCTATCAACTTGAGTGAGTAAAGTTTTAATTCCAAGCTGCTGCAAATTTTGCATTGTTTGGTCGTGAAATCCCGACGCACCTACCACCAAATCCGGTTTCAATGCGATGATTTTTTCCAAATTGGGAGGGGTGCGTTCGCCAGTGACTGCGGTAATTCCTGTAAATTTGGAGTTGCTGCTGACTAATTTGCTGCCGGGAATTCCTACAAGTTTGGTTTTGTCGAGTTGATGGATAATATCGGCGGTTAAAGGTGTTAAAGCTACAACTTTTTCTACTGATTCGCTGTTAGTTGTTTGTGGTTGATTTGCTGATGGCGAAACAGCAGGAGTTGATTGCTGAAGTTGTGGTGGAGTGGCGGCGGAGCAAGCGGCAAATGCTAAACTCAGCAGCAGGATAGCGGTACGAGAAAACAAAGTTTTGTACATAGTTTAGGCTGGAGTTACAGCGAGTTTAGGCGCGGTTGAGACAGAATTGACGGGAAGTTCGATCGCACTTTAGCGCTTAATGATTTAAATATCAATAGTTTACGGTAAATTTTGTATAAAAAACCGCCTTTGTTACCTGAATGCGGATTTTTTCAGTATCTCTTAAGTTTTATTCCACCCTTGGGAATCAAGACTAGGTAATATAGTCATTTCAAATAAGTATGAGACACTCTTTCTGCACAATAAGCACGAATAATTTCATCAAGAGATGTGCCAGG
>NZ_JAUBQD010000114.1:0-9724 GCF_036701085.1 Microcoleus sp. Pol7_A1 | reverse complement strand
TAGCTAATTTAGGATAATTACATTTACGTCAAGGAGCTTAACTACACAGAGGCTTTGACTGTTTTCGGAGATGTCTATTCATGCACTGCGAGTTACCCCTGACATTACATCCGCAAGAGAGGCAATTAGTTGGGTAAATTGGGGAATCGACCCAGAAGAGTTTTCCCTCCAAACTTAAGTTATGATCGAGATGAATCAAGTATGTTAACTCATTCACTCTCTACACTTTGTCCTTAATCTCGATACTCTGCCTTTAAATCAAAATCTCAACTAGAAAATTTCGCCACACCACTCAACCCGCTATTCTTGCGCCCTTTTCCCACAAATTCCCCATCCGCTGCTGCAATTCCATCTAAAGCTCGATCGCCCGCTGCCCCTGACAGCAAATGAATTTGAATTTGATCCAACCGCGGCCCGGACACAGAAACAACCGTAAGCTCCACATTTCCGCACCGCCAAACTTCCCCAACAGCCGGCATTCTTTGCAACTGATAGCTCAGAAAACCTCCGATTGTCTGATATTCGTCAGTAACTGGCAAATCCACATTCAATATTTGATTCACATCATCTACATTTAACTGCGCTTGCACTAAATAAGTGCGATCGTCCAATACTTGCAAAGCAATTTCTTTACTGTCGGGCGACTCGTAGCTGCGACCGATAATTTCCGCAATCAAATCACTCAGCGTCACTAACCCGGAAATGCCGCCAAATTCATCGACAACGATCGCAATTTCTTCCGACGAACTCTGCATCAAAGGCAGCAGTTCCCCCAGCAGCATCATCTCCGGCACAAACCTCACCGCAGACATCCAAGTTACAATTGGCGTGTCGGGAGATAGCAAACCTTCAGCTAGGGGTTTCGCAAGTTGTTTGAAGCCAATAATGCCGATAATGTCGTCTAAAGAATCTCCCGTCACCGGATAGCGGGAATGGTTAGAAATCGCCATTTCGTCGAGCAAAGTTTGAAAGGTGGCCGTCTTCGGAAGTGCGACAATGCTAGGCCTGGGCACCATTACTTCTTGTACCCAAACTTCGCCAAATTCAAACACGTTGTTGAGCAATTCTCGCTTTTCTGCTTGCAAGCCGCTTGATTCGCTGGAAGTAGCTATAATTAATTGCAGCTCTTCGGGAGTAACCGGTCGGTGCCTGAGGTCGTATTCTATCCCCGCAAACCGCAAGAGCGATCGAGTGGATTGATTGAGAAACGACACAAAGGGATTGAACAAACGGGCAATCAATAAACTCGGAGGCCCTAAAGTTCTGGCTAGCTGTTCGGAATACAGTAACGCTACAGATTTGGGAAAGAGTTCGCCGAGTACGATTTGCAGATAAGCTAACAGGAAAAAAGTTACTATTGATATGCCCAAAGAATGGGCGATCGCAGACTTGATGTAAATTGGCAGTGGCAAACAGCCGATCGCAGCTTGGACTAGCACGGCGATCGTATCTTCCCCAATCCAGCCGAGAGCTAAACTAGAAAGAGTGATTCCCAACTGCATTGTCGAGAGCAATCGCTCAATACTGTGCTGTAAAGATTGAACAGTTAGAGCTGCAACGTCGCCGGCATCCACTAACTGATTGATGCGCGATCGGCGTACCGTCACCATCGAAAACTCAGCCGCCACAAAAAAAGCATTAATCGCAATCAGCAACAGCACTGACAGCAACCGCGACAGCACCTCTGTCAAACTCATCGCGGGTAAATCAGATATCTCCTGCACTCTCGCCCCTAAAAGTGACACAATGCTCCCTAAAAAAACTTTCTCGATCGAACCTGAGAATCTATCTGCAGGTTTGGTCTTCTTTTATTTTACTTCGCCACTGGAATGCCAGATATTTGCAACTGAAGTTTTTGACCTGGATAATCTGTCAGCGTCAGCGAAACTTCTTTAGCATTTTCCAGCAAAGCTGTGGGAATACTCACAGTACCGTAAAACACCTGCCCGTTGGGGGGCAGTTCCGACGGCAAATCCTCGGCAGTCGCGCTTAGGGCCCGGCCGCGATCGTCAGTGACGTTCAAGAAACTGTAGAGAAACCTCACAGCTTGGGAGCCTTCATTTTTCATGCTCACGTCTAGCAGCATGGAATTGCTGCGCTGACTGGCGGCGCTCACTTCCAAGGTAATTCCCCCGTCGCGACTGTTTAGAGGGAACTTGGCGCTGGCATTTGGCGCGGCAGGTTTTTTGGCCGTGGCTGGTTTAGAGCTTGCCTTGTCTGTTTTAGTATTTGCTTGAGCCGTTGTTTTTTCTGGATCGCGACCTTCTACCCGCGCTTTGACGGTTGTGAGAATGTCTTTTTCTTTCAAAATGCTCACTTGGTCTTTGCTAGCCTGAGTTCCCTGCTTGCCGCTGCCAGCATTGTTGCTGGGGCGAATATCGGGTTGAGTCGTTCCTTTCAAGGCTTCGCGACCTATAGTAAATCCCCAAACAGAACTCGTCACGCCTGCTCCAAACATCAGAGCTAGCAGAATTAGAGTCAGCACTACCGTCGAATTCACTGCCATTGCCTATAAGTTTATGCCGAGTCGTAGAAACTGCTTTGTCGGGTCGATCGGCTTCAGCACAGCGGCTAACAGGCGATCGGGACTCAGCAGATCTAAAGATTTTGATTTTTGTTCTCTAGTTCTAGCACGGACTGGGAAATTATGTTATAATTCATTTTGAGTTAGATCGAACAAATCGATTTAACGGCAGTTGGCCGAGCGGTTTAGGCAGCGAACTCATAATTCGCCCCAGGCAGGTTCAACTCCTGCACTGCCGATTTTTAAGAACATAGGACGCTCCGCGCGCGAAAAACCCCGTTTCTTCCTAGAGGCTTGTTTACCCAAAAGCCCCTATTCTGGTAGAAACCGGGTTTTTTACGTTGTCAGCGGGCGGAAACGAAGTATTTTGCTCAGTGATGGACGCAAAAAGTGGTTTGACGCGCTACTTACAGCGCACCCTACTTAGTTTATTTAGCTGGACTTTGTTTAACAGTCATTTGTGCCCAATCTAAAATCTAAAATCTAAAATCTAAAATCTAAAATCGTATTATCCCTTAATTAACTCCACTCCGTCGCGCCCGTCGAGCTCTTGAACGTAAACCTTAACTTGTTCTTCCTTTGCAGTCGGCAACTTTTTACCTGTAAAATCCGGCTGAATCGGTACTTCTCGGTGGCCGCGATCGACTAATACCGCCAACCAAATTTTCTCCGGCCGGCCGTAATCGTTTACCGCATTCAAAGCCGCTCTAGTCGTTCTGCCTTTATATATAACGTCATCTACCAACACCACGGTTTTGCCCGTCAAATCGAAAGGAATTTCTGTTTTAGCCGGTGTCCGCATCGCAACTCGATCCAAGTCATCTCGGTAAAAGGTAATATCCAAAGCGCCCACGCATACTTTGACTTGTTCGAGGACTTCAATTTGATCGGCCAAAATTTGAGCTAAAGGCACTCCTCTACTATGAATCCCCAACAGCACTAACTCCGAGGGGTTCCCTGATTTTTCGACAATCTGGGAAGCGACGCGGGTGAGAGTGCGCCTCACTTCATCTGGCGATAAAATTTGGATAATTTTAGTCATTGCTTGCTGCGAGCTAATTGTTGGCTGTTGGCATATCGAACAATTTGAGATTTGAGATTTGAGATTGTAGATGGACTTGACAGATGAATCTGGGGGTTTGAACTCAGGTCAAAACTTTTTTTTGCTCCTGTCGGTGGGTTATATCTCTCTTCTGCTGGGCTTACCCAGAACGGATGAAAAGCAGATGCTGCGATTGCAATGCTTGGAGCGCGAACAATGACATAAATACGTTATTTTATGCCTTTTGGACTGTTCGGGTGAGGTCATCAGTTAGCGGCTCAAACATAATAAGGTATAAAAAAGCAATGATAGTCCCAACCAAATCAGAAAGCAATACCGAGTTAATTGCAATGCTTGGCAAATTAGCTGGCCTGTAATCGGGTGAACCGGCTCGCCTAACAGCGGTTTGTGTTTGAGAACTCCACGATAGGAATTTGTACCTCCTAGTTGTACTCCCAAGATGGCGGCGTAGGCGCACTCGCTCCAACCGGAATTGGGACTGGCATCTTTAACAGCATCTCTCTGACAAATCTGCCAAATATAAATCGGTTTGCCAGATATAAGCGCTAAAGTAATCACTGTTAGGCGGCAAGGAATCCACGTCAGCACGTCTTCTAGTTTGGCACTAAACCATCCTAAATCAGTGTATGGCGCTTCTTTGTAGCCGACGGTAGAATCTAATGTGCTAGCTGCTTTGTAAGCGATTGCCAAGGGGACTATAGCATTCACCCACATCGAGTTAGGATCGATCGGGCGATCGGTAAAACTTAATAATAGATGCGGCAGAGCGAACCCAAGTAACGCATAAAATAGCGGTGCTGTCACACCATCGACTGCATTCTCTGTTACAGTTTCTAACAATGCTCGCAGAATTTCTGACTCGGATAAGTTTTCGGTATCCCGACCGACGTAAAGGCTCAACCGTTCTCGCGCCTTGACTAAATCTCCAACATTTAAAGGTGCTAGCACATCCTCTGCTGCCGCCCTCAAACTGCGACCGGCAAAACAGCTTGCCAGCAAAATGGTTTGTAGGGCTATACCTAAAAGAGGATGCACCCAACTAGCAGCTTGGACGATCGACCAACTGACACTATAACTGCCTAGAATCAGCCCGATCGCTAGTATTGTACCAGCACATCGTAGCAGCAGTTTGTGCCGGTCGCCAGCGGGACGATCCTCTGCTTCAGGCATTTTGCCTGCGGGATTATTCCATATATTAAAGACAAATCGAGTATAGCGGTCGATCGCCCAACCCATCGCCTGCACGGGATGCGGCCAACCCCAAGGATCGCCGATCGAATAATCTAATACCGCAGCTAAAATCAAAACAGGAAATTCATCCGGCATCATTATATATTTTGTCAAACTTGATAGTCCGTCAATCGATTTTAGATTTTAGATTTTAGATTTTAGATTTTAGGATTGAAGAAAGAGACCCCACCGATCGATCCGGAGGCTTGCGATGGGGAGCGAGGAGCTTTTTTCTCGCTCCACGGATGAATCCGGGGGCCCGAACCATCTTCCTTGATTGTCAGAGCAGGAGCGCTCGCAATGGTAGCGCAGGTTTTAACTACTCCTATCCTTGCGGACTTTAATTTTTTAGCTGCAATTTTAACTGCTGAGATTACTTTCGTCGCGGAGCAAGTGTACGTTCTCCTCCCAATTAACACCGTCAAAGGGTAGGATCTGAAAGTGTTTGATGGCATCTGAGTCAAGACAGCGGACGTTGACATCGAATTGATCGGGATGCGATCGGGGGCGATAGAACGAGTGAATACCGCAAATCCGACAGAAAATATGTTTAGCAGTTCCTGTATTAAACGTATAGGTGGTCAACACATCTTCGCCACTGAGCAATGTAAAACGTTCCGGCGGCACAATGAGGTGCAAAAATCCCTTCTTTTTACAGATAGAGCAGTTGCAATCAGATGCTTCGTGTTTGTCAACGGCGACACGGAAGCGGACAGCACCGCAGTGACAGCCGCCAAAGTAGTTAACAAGTGTTGTGTCCATGTGTGCTTGCTGGCGATCGAATAAATGAACTTACCATTTAAATGATAAAGCTAGTTTCTTCCCCAAGAGCCGCTTGCCAACTGCGGACATCATAGTATAAGTCTTCGAGGGAAATACTGTACAGCGCTTCGGCAAGTTTTTTGTGCAATCGGTTCCACAAACTGAATGTTACCCAGTCCTCTGCTTGCGTCGCATCGGGAAAATGTCGAGGTAAAGGTTCAATAGTTTCACCTACAGCCTCTAAGATTTGTCCTAAAGAGATTTGAGCGGGCTGGCGGGCTAATTGATATCCTCCTTGGGAACCCCGAACAGATTGGACTAAACCGGCTCGTCGCATTTCAATCAGCAATTTTTCTAGATACGGAGCCGGTAACTCCTGTCGCTTCGCTATCGATTTCACCGATGTCGGGCCGAAGCGAGGTTGCAAACTTAGATCCAGTAATGCTTTGACACTGTAGTGTCCGCGTGTGGTTAACTTCATGGGATTTTAAGAGGGGGGCAAATATTCAGCTAGCTGATAGGTGATAGCTTATGCTACCGAGTTTAGAGATTGCTCGCAGCGACTGCAGCTACTCCTCAAGAAAGACTACAGGTTGTTAAAAATATTTAGATAATAGTGGTTAACAATTGAGCCGATCGGTGTAATATGGTTTTACGACCAGCTATAAAGCTAAAGTTTCTTGGTCAAACCAAAAACCAACCGAGAAAAAATCCGTACACCAGTTGAATATTTCAGGACTCAGTAAATGGCTAAAAAGAAAAATATCGAACCCCTTGAAGGCGAAGATTTGATCAAAAAGGTCAAAGACCTAGAGAACCTTACCAAGGAAGAGAAAGCTAGAGCCTGTGGCTACTACACCGTTACCAAGAACGGCGTAGAACGGGTCAACATGATGAAATTCCTGAATGCGCTGATTGATGCAGAAGGCATTCAGCTAGATGGGAAGCAAAACGGCAACGGACGCGGCGGACGCTCAGCCAGCTATCGGATTAGCGTTCAATCTAACGGCAACTTACTGATTGGAGCCGCCTACACCAAACAAATGGAACTCCAGCCGGGAGATGAATTTGAAATCTCTCTGGGACGCAAGCACATTCACCTGCGCCAAATCGATCGAGAAGAAGAAGTATCCTAGGCCTTTACGACTTGCTTTGACTTCTTGCTTGAACTGGTTGGTTTGACTTCAAGCATTGACTTCAAGCATTGACTTCAAGCAGAGAGTTGGCTCTGAAATCTTTCTGTGAGCCTAAAACAGTATGGCTTCTATAGATGGCAATGGCTCGACAAAAGCCACTGCCACTGCTTTATATTTTCCGGGAATACCTATTCTCGACCCTCGCTATATCCGTTTGGACAAGCGGGGGATTTTCCGCGTAGCTGTTGAAGAGAAGTTCGGAAACGGATTGTGTAGCGGAGGTAACGGATTTAAGGCCTGGATGTTCAGCAGCGGATTTTATAACGCATTTAACTGATGGATGTTGAGTTTCCATGGTTGAGGTTCCAGCCAAGAATCTGGTTCGGTTGAGCTGCGAAACCGAACAAAGCAAGAAAATAGCGGAAGTATTCTCAGCCAAGAGTGCGTAATACCAGTAAAAAAAAATAATGTAACTGTCGGCAAACTCCAAAGCACGAGCTTCATCATTTCTCCCCAATTATTTAATCTAAAATCTCAAATCTAAAATTTTATAAGTCTCGTGCTCGCTCCTGATTTGTGCGTGTGGGGGACTTGTTTTGACGGGAAACCAACAGCCTCGATCGCCGGTAAGGGAAATTAGGAGCTGGAACAGTTAAAGTGTTAGGGAGCAATTAGTCACCAGCCTATGCCGTTGCCCCGATTCGCGAGCAAAACTTCTCAAAACCACATAAAAATCCCCCTGCGTCGCGTTATAGTGGCCTCTTTTGTGCTGCAAATCGCCGCCGCAGTTGGGATTGTCGGCTATCTGTCCTTTCGCAACGGACAAATAGTAGTCGAAGAGTTCGCCCAGAAATTGAGCGCGGAGACGGGGAAGAGAGTTGAAGAAAAGTTAACGGCTGTTCTCGAAAATGCCCAGTCGGTAAATCAACTTAACGCTGAAGCGATCGACCGCGCTGAATTAAACTTACAGTTAGAAAGGCCCCAGCCTCGGGGAGAGAAGTTCCTCTGGCAGCAAATGCGATCGTTTAAAAGCATTCAGTGGATTTCCCTCGGTGCTGAAAAATCAGGAGAATATCTCGGCATTTGGCGCAACCCTCACGATAACAGCTTGCAAATTGTCGCAGCGTCGAAGTCTACCAACTTTCAGAACATTTACTACGCTACAGACGGCAGAGGCACTCGCACCGCTAAATTAAAGGCACAACCGGCAACCTACGATGCCCGCAGACGCCCTTGGTACAAAGAAGTTGTCGCAGCTAACAAACCGATTTGGACGAGCATTTATCCGGGTTTTACTCCCGGGACTGTTTTTATTGCTGCCAGCCAACCGATTCGCGATCGAAAGGGTAAATTGCTGGGAGTTTGTGCAGTAAACTTTTCGCTCTCGGAGTTTCAGCAATATCTCCATCGCATCAAGCTTAGCAAAACGGGACAAATTTTCGCGATCGAACGATCGGGCTTGCTGGTTGCCAGTTCGAGTCAAGAATCACCCTTTAGAAAGATGTCGGGAAAGCAGGAACTGCAACGGGTGAATGTTTTAGACAGTCAAACTCCTGTCATTCGCACCGCAGCTAAATATTTGTACGAACACTTCGGGGGCTTTGGCGACATTAAGCAGCGGCAGCAACTGAAATTTAGCCGAGACGGGCAGGAATATTTTTGGGAAGTGCTGCCCTTTTCTGATAGTTACGGTTTGAACTGGCTGATTGCGATCGCAGTTCCCAAATCCGATTTTTTGGGGGAAATTAACAGAAATACCCAGAGTACAATTTTATTTTGTTTGGTGGCGCTGCTGCTATCGACAATTGCCGGAGTGCATACAGCTAGGTGGGTAACGCTGCCGCTGCGGCGACTTAACGAAGCAGCTAAAGATATTGCCGCCAGAGAGTTCGATCGCGCTGTTGCTGTCAGTAGGCTTGAGGAAGTCGGCGAATTAGCGCAGTCTTTCAACGAGATGGCAGCTCAACTGAAAAAGTCTTTTCAAGCTTTGGCAGAAAGTGAAGAAAAATTTGCCCAACTGGTAGAAAATTTGCCCGTTGGAGTCTCGGCGATCGATCCGGGCGGCGCAGTTATTTTCATGAATTCGGCGGGAGAGCAAATATTGGGTAGGGGAGAAATGCCGGATGCTACCGCACAAGAGCTAGCACAAGCTTATCAAATTTATATAGCAGGCACTAATCAACTGTACCCGGCCGAGCAAATGCCGTTTGTGCGGGCGTTGAGTGGCTTCGAGGTGATTGCTGAAGATATGGAAATTCGCCGAGACGGGCAAAATATTCGTTTGGATGTGCGAGCGCTGCCGGTGTTTGACGGTGCGGGCAATATCCTTTATGTTCTGACTGTTTTTAAAGATATTACGGCTCGCAAACAGGCAGAGCAAATATTGGCTGACTACAACCGAACCCTCGAAATTGAAGTAGTCGATCGCACGATCGAGCTAGCCTCGATCAATGCCCGCTTGCAAGTTGAAATTGAGGAGCGCCAGCAAGCTGAAAAAATTATCCGTCAAGAGCGGGACTTTAACTTAAAGATTATCGAAAATTCTCCGATTTTTTTTGTGGCGATCGACTCTGAGGGTAAAATCCTGCAGGTGAATGACTGTATGCTGCAAGCTGTGGGCTATACTGCTGCTGAAGTTACGGGGAAAGATTACTTAGCTACATTTGTACCCCCAAGCGATCGAGCCGGATTGCATTCGATTTTTGAGCGCGTAACAGCGAGCCAGCAAACGGTTAACGAACATCCCATTCTCACAAAGTGCGATTCCCTACGGGATAGCTGCGCTTCACGGACTTTGTTAGTCGAGTGGCACGGCATACCGGTGCTCGACGAAAGTGGCAGCCTGGATTTCTTGTTTGGATTTGGGATTGATATTGGCGAGCGCAAACAAGCACAATTAGTCTTGCAAAAAAGCGAAGCTCTGTTTCACAAATTAGGAATGAAAATTTAATAACATTAGCGTCTGCTAAATAGTCGGAACTGCACGATAATTCCATTTTGGTAGATATT